>CAYZZE010000006.1:15979-35189 GCA_964482845.1 uncultured Candidatus Cloacimonadota bacterium | reverse complement strand
AACCTTAGTATAACCTTACGACCGTAAGGTTATACTAAGGTTATGAAGCAAGGAGCGCTCAGGAGAGAGCACTATTCCGCTTGAATCTAAATCTCTTGAGACCGTTGAATAACTCAGAGCGGGGGATTCAACGAGTATCCAAATTATCTGACAGGAATAATCCTCAGTTATTACTGACTGCGCTGGAGGGAGAGACGATATTGTGTTTTCGCGTTCTCGAAATTTGGTGATTCCACTATGTGCAACGCTCTTTGTGAGGACTTCAGTCCGAACGAGAGACCTATGCCAACGTACTAAAAAAGGATCCGTGTCCAGCGAGAGGGGATTTCTCCCGGACTAAAGTCCTTAAAAAGTTCGAATACCCTTACGGGTTGATCGTTAGGGGGCGTTCTGAACGGCGACTAAAGTCACCGCCTAACATCCGGCAGCGATATAACGACACCGGGTCTTGCCTGACAGATGGCGTATATATAGCCGTGGGTCAACCCCTCTGAATTACTCAATTGTCTCCCAAGTTTCTTGGGCGTATCTTCCGAAAAGATCAGCGACGGCAAAATGGGGGAAGAGAAAAAAACAGATCCCGCCGAAACGGGATCTGTGTTTATTGAACATGAGCAGGGGTAACTGCCCTGATCCAGGTTATTTGAGCAGGATCATTTTGCGGGTCGAGGTAAATTTCCCGGTCGTCATTTTGTAGAAATAGACACCGCTGGAAATGGAGCGGTTTTTATTGTCCATCCCGTTCCAAAGGACGGTATGATTACCGGCGGGTCTGATCTCGTCAACGAGGGTTTTTACCAATTGACCTTTCATATTGTAAACATCGATCCTGACCGGAGCGGCTTCCTTCATACTGAAGGCGATGGTTGTGGAAGGATTGAAGGGATTGGGGTAATTGCCGATCAATTCAGTTCTGACCACGGGAGCGGTATTGTCATCGTTGCTGACCGATCCACCGATGGAATAGAACCTGAAGTCATCCACGCAGAAGATAAAGGCGTCATTGGACACGCAATGGATCCCGACGTAGATGTTTTGACCGTTGTAAGCACTCAGATCATAAGTGTATTGTGTCCACTGCACGGGTGCCTGGACGAAGTTTCCGGGACTGATGACGGTCATGGCGGCTGGGGTGGCGGCGGTGGTCGAGACGCCGACCTTGAATCTCTCCAGCCCATACTGAGCTGTGTAGGACTTTGCCCAGAAGGAGATGGAGGATTGGGTGCCCAAATTGAAGCGGGGAGTGATCATCCAGTCGTTATTGGGAGGAGTGGTGGAAGCAAAACTGGCAGCGAATTTACTGCCTTCCTGCGCGGTAAGATCGGTCATGGGAGGAGTGGTCGCGCTGGGATTGAAGATGATATAAGCCATCGGTGAATACGCATTGGGAAATGTAATGGTGCTGAAACCATAAGTTCCTGAACCATCAATGTCAAACAGCGTCCAAGGATTGAAGGTGAGCGAGAAATTGGGATAACTTTCGAATCCGTCATTCCAGATCAGAGGAACGTCAATGACATTGACCACGGCAGTGACCGGTCCGACCGGAGGGGATTCACCGCCGGTGTACAGAGCGGTGACAGTGTATTGATAAGTTCCATTGGGCAGATTGGCATCCACATAGGTCAAGGTAGTTGCATCCAGCATTTCCAGTATGTTCCCGCCACGATAGACGGTGTAGCCGATCAGCGCACGCGTAATCTCGAAATCAGGTTGATCAACTCCGACGCCGGGGAATTGTGTTCTGACGCTGTTCACCGGCAAAACAGGGGCTGACCAGGTAAGAGTGACATCATCTCCGGCAACGCTTGCCTGTAGGTTGGTGGGAGGTAATAGGGGCTCTACGACATTGATCACGACCGGTCCGGCAGGTTGAGAATCGCCATGCGTGTAGGTTGCGGTCACGGTATAGCTGTACGTTCCCCAAGGAAGTCCCACGTCATCCCAGGTTGCGGCATTGGGATCGGTGATCGTATGGACGAGGGTGTTGTTGCGGTGAATCTTATATCCGGTCTGGACGCGAATCGGCTCGGTGGGGATTTCAAAGACGGATGTCGGTGTGCCGATCATTCTATCTAAAACCAGTTCTTGCGCAGGGGGTTGTTCGTTGGCCAGGAAATTAGCCGCGTCCGGACCGCAATATACGCTATCCACAAAGAAGATGAAAGCGTCATCAGAGACGCAACGGATGGCGAAACGGATGGTTTGACCAGTGTAAGCGGCCATGGAATAGGTGTATTGAGTCCAGTCAACGGGTGCTTGAATAAAGTTGGGACCGGAGATAATGGTAAAATCAGCCGGAGTGGTTCCACCGGTGGATACGCCGACTCTGAATCTCTCAAGCCCATACTGTGCCGTGTAGGACTTTGCCCAGAAACGCAGGTTGAATCCGGGTCCGATCGTGACGGGTGGGGAGATCAGCCAGTCATTGTTCACTGCCGTTGTGGAGGCAAAACTGGCTGCCATTTTATTCCCCGAATGTGCGGTCAGTGTTGCCATCGGAGGAGTAGTGGAGGTCGGATTGAAGATGATGTATGCCATCGGCTGATACTGGCCGGGGAAAGTGGTTCCAGTGATGCCGTAGGTATTTGAACCATCCACATCGACCAGTACCCAGGGGGCAAACGTATTGGCAAAATTCGGGTAGGTCTCAAAACTATCGGTAAAGGCGGCTGGAGGAGGACCGCCACCGGGAGGAGTCCAAGTCAGGCGGGCGGTATTGTAGTTGACGACCTGCACGGCAAAGTTGGTTGGGGGATTCCATGGTTCATGCGGCATGACAGTAACAGTGTTCGAAGGAACGGATTCGCCGGTGGGATTGGTGTAAACGGCCGTTACATGATAGGTATAAGTGGTGCCATTGACGACGTTGGTATCGGAGTATGTAAGCGGCGTGGTCGGAAGAGACGCAATCTCGGTGCCGTTGCGGAAAACCTTATAGCCGGATAATGCTCTGTTAGCCGGTGCTTGCCAAGCCAGATTGACGGTGTTGTTGCCAGGTGTTCCGGTAAGGTTTTGAGGCGGATTGAAGGTGGGATTAAATGCCTCTACTTGAATAGTATCAAGAAAGATGAAGAATCTATCCGCAACGCTGTAACCGTGGAATCCCACATAATGATCACCGGTCTGGGTTGCGGTAATAAATGCCTCGCCCAGGGTATAGGTGGTATTGATGATATTGCTGTTGTTGAAGATCTGGTTGGTCATGGCGGCAGCAGTTGGTGCGTTTCCGATATAGACAGCCATTCTTTCCGGATAAGTCGCGCTATGTGCACGGTAGTAAAAACTTATACGGTAGATGGTGCCCTGAGTAAAACGAAGCGGAGGCATCACCAGCCAGTCGTTCATCGCCGCAGCGATATTGTATCTGATCCGTGCTGAATTGGGAGTAGTATGGGGAGTGCCAGCCACGGTCTCCCAAGTGTAAAGGTCAGAATTGGCATTGATAGCAAACCATCCCAAAGGTAAAGCGGGAGGAGTGACGGCATCAAAGTTCTCTGTGTAGGGGTAGGTTGTGATCGTAGGATCTGCCATCGTGGTAAATGACCACACCGGAACACCGGTAGCATCGCCAAAGTTGTTGAAGGGCACTATTCTCCAATAGTATTGGGTGCTGTAGTTCAGAACCGGCGCGTTGTAGATGAGATCGGTCTGGATCGCTCCATTAGTGACATTGGTGGGAGGATTGTTCGTTCCCAGATATACTTTGTATCCATCCACGGTGCCGCCGCCGCTGATCCACCTCAGGATGGGGTTGATGCTGACGTTTTGAGCATCGTTGATCGGGGCCACGATCTGTGCGGGCATAGGGGGCTGGCCGGTCTGAGGCGGTGTAAATGTATAAAGAAGTCCCAGAGGCGGGAAACAGATACCGCTGATGCGCATGGTAGCATTGTTGGCGGTTCCAGGGTCTGAGGCAGTCCAGTCCGTGGTTGTAGTCCGGTTGTTATAGTCAGTGGTATCACTGCCGCGCAAGCCCACCTGCAACGTCTGGGCAGTGGATACCGTGGCAGCAATAACGTTTCCGTAAACCAAGACCACAGAGCCATTGGATTCATTTAAACGAATTTGGAAAGTCCAATCATCATTGGCAGCGGTGGTCTGAACACGTCGGAAATGCTTCCATTGGATGGTGAATACCCGGTTGGGGGCTGTTCCGCTGGTCAGCGTCATCAGCTGGCTGTTGACACGACCCTGGATATCACGGGTCATGGCGGCTATGACGTTGTTTGAACTGGCGGTGGTGCTGATTGGGGTATTGGTGGAAATGATGGTGTTGCCAAAAGCCATAAAGCCCTTGGAAATGATACTTACCTCATTCCAGACAATGCCATTATAAGTAAAATTAAAGCCGATCGGGATGGCAGTAAACATCTCGTTATTGCCCATTCCCGCTGTTCCATGAATAGTTCCTCCGCTGATCTCGGCAAATGTGCCAACCGAACTGGTAAAGGTGTAGTTGCTCACTTGAGCCCATCCCAGTGCGGATATGGTCATGATCACCAGCAGTAGAAGAAGCCGTTGAATGTTAGCTCTCATAACATCTCCTTTTATTGGTAAACTATATAGTCCGGTATGTCTAACCCCAAGAGGGTCGGATGCCATTTAGACAACCGTGCATTGTTCTTATCACACTTATTATGTCAAGAAAAACTTGTTCTTTTTTTCGGATATCACTTATAGATAACGATTCTCTCTGTCTTTTCCGCGGTTCCCCGATCGCTATCCGTAGCTCTGACCTTGATAAAATAAGTGTTGTTTGCCAAGCGTTTGCCCTCAGCGTCCCTGCCGTCCCAAGGGATCTGATTGAAGCCCTGCCTGCCGGGTGCATTGATAGTTTTAATCCGCCGTCCAGTCATGGTGTATAAGTTAATCGTAATCTCTGCGTCTCTGGAAAGGATAAAAGTGATGGTGGCATCTGACTTGACGGGATTGGGATAGATCAAAAGCCGCTCAATCGAGAGAAATCCGGACTTCCTGACGTGGAAATGAGTGCTTGCCACTGAAGGTCGATTGAAATTGTCAAAGGCGATTAGTTGCAAGGTGTGAGGTCCTTCGCTGAGTTTGGACAATTGGTAGCTGAGCAGCCCTTCCGTCCAGGAATTGGTATCGTATTTGAAGTATGAGGTCACGTCTATCGGTTGGAGTGATTGATCCATTATAAGCAGGATATTATGTCCGGGGCTGCCGGTCACGTTTATCCCGTTACTGTCGGATATCCTGGCATAAAGCATCGGATTGGGTGTAACCGTATCTCCCGCGCGAAAATCCATGCTGCCGAGGTATAACCTTATCTCCGGGGCATCAGTATTCGACACAGGTTGCGCCATGTTACTGGTGGTCAGAGGATAGTAGTAGTTCACATAATCCTGCTTGGTGGCAGGGTCAAAAACGTAACTGATTGTTGAACCATTATTGCCGTTGGACACGTCATCCGGAACAATAAATCCCGCGGAGTATGAAGAATTCGTAACTTCTGCTACTCCCCGGAATAGCGTCTTACCTCTGCCGGTAACGGTCAACCCCTGTCTAAAAGTACGATTGAATGGTGTCGATCCTGACGCTTGCCCCGTCATATCGGAGGGTGAAACCTGAATTGTTACACCGTCGTTGGGATTCATTGATGCGACCGACATATAAAACATCGGGAATGGCGAACTATAAACGGCGGTCAAAGTCCGGTTTGAATAGACGGTTATGGTGATCGAGGGACTGGTCGAAATGATCGTGCTACCTTCTGCCCAGTGCCTGAAAAAGTTGTTATTGGCTATTTGGGCAGCCCTCAGCGTTACTTGTGCGTTGTGAGGATAGATCCTGATGAACGGCGTGGTGCCATTTGTCTGGGAAGTATTATCGGCAGGGCTGACGTGGATGAAGGCACCGGCATTCGGTTCGGAGGATTGTATATTAAGTGAGTAAGATCCGGTGGGGGAGTAATAAACAGCCATTATGCTGCGATTCCGGTCGATCGTCAGGGTCAAGTCCCGTTGATTTGATGAGATGCTCGTTCCTTCCATCCAGAATTGGAACAACCTGTCACTGATTGCCTCGGGCGCTCTCAATGTCACGTTCGTTCCCGAAAGATATACCCGGTTAAATGTGGTGACACCTTCAGCATCGCCATTGATGTCTGCAGGTGTGGCCAAGATATGGACGCCACTATTAGGATCGCGAGAATTGACAGTAAGTGTGTAGGTGTTTTGGGGTGATCCGTAAACAGCAGTATAACTTTTGTCGCTGGTGATCGGGACAGCGATGATACGATTGGTGGATATGACATTATTGCCATCCAGCCAATATTGGAACGAATTGCCGGAAGCGGTCTGGGGAGCGGTCAAAGTAGCAGTTACTCCCGGTCCAGCGATCCGGTACTCGTCGCTGTCATAGACATATACATCCGCCGTTCCATTCATTCCGGGTTCAGCTAAACCACCTTCAAACCGAACTAATTGCCGTGCTATGATGATCGAATTGCGGAATCTGGGATCCTGCCAGATCACCTTACTGCTTCTGCGAGGTGGATTTATATAGACCAGTGGGTCTCCCAGCAAGGCATACTTTTCATCATTATGATTGCCCAGGGTATAGGAGATTTTGGCATTTAACAACGATGCGCCGATCGGACGATATTGGTGCAGTGCATTGTCAAACACATTGATAAACAGGGGGATATTGTGAACGGGATAGGTCTCGCGGGTTCCTGCTATGGAGGCAATCGCGCCAACGTTGTTCAACAACACCATTTTCTGAGCCAAACTTTCGAATCCGGGATAGTCAAATTGTCCTACATGGCATGATGCGGCCATGAATAGGGTTAGTTTACCATGATTGGCAAAGCTGTACAAATCAGTGGCAGCACTGAGATAATCTTCTGAGCCGAGTTTATCATAAGCACCATGCCCGATATAGTAGGAAGCTAGCTTGCCGTCATTGATTGCGGTGAAGATGTCATCCCTTGCCCGGGGCTTGTTTTGGAACTCATCAAATTCATACTCGGTCGCCAAAACCTTATCAACCAGAACACCACGATTGATCGTATCTCGGGTTTCCTGTGCCTGTTGGGTATGCATAAATTCTGAAGTTGCACCAGCGTTGAATTCGTCATCAGCGACGATCAAAACGGTATTTCGCCACAGCCCGGGGGTGGGATTATCGGTATAGTTACGCATATTATTCAGCATGATGTCCAGTTCGGCGGTATTTCTGACGGGATAGCGTCCTATGGCTATTTCCGGGAAAGCGGAGGTATGGATCATGCCCAGATAATCATCCGAGACGTCATTATTCTTTTGATAAACCATTATCCGGTTTTTCTCGCCAGCAAGGAAGGAATAATTACGCCAATCTATCGTTCCCAGTCCAAGCAGGGTCATTGAAGTTAAGCGGGGTTGAGGGTAATGGTGATAGGCATAGCGCACAAATTGTTTGATGGCTGCGGGATCAGGATGACCACCATTGAAGGTATTGAAAATATCCTGTTGATCCACCACCATGCTTGAAATACCATACTTCTGCTGATATGTATCCGCCAGTCCCTGCGCTCTGTTCATGAATGCGGCGGGAGTGACGATGACATTATCGACCGGGGTGGAATGGGAGGTCAGATCCCGCGGAAAGGCACGCTCCACCACTGCCGGATTGTATAGGTCGGAAGGTTGAACGACATAGTAAAAGTGGGATGATCCTCCTCTGCCGACCAAACTGAAGCCATCGGACGTAGTGCTGACCGAAACTCTCTTCACCGAGTTGAAATCCAGGATTTTGAAAGCCATAATATTGTTATTGCTGCCGGTGAAGGAATAGCGGACAGCGCTGTTATGTAGTTCTGTAGGGATGCGAATCTGATATTGGGCGTTGCGTTTGACCAGTCGTTTGTTGTATGTTATCTGGTAAAAGTCAAAGAAGAGATTGTCGGTTCGATCCCGGAATATCCTTATCCTCAGTGTGTTTTGTCCGTTTTGGAAGGAGGTAGTATTCCTGCGGAAATTGTAAGGGTTTACTCCGACCCAGGTCCAATCGGTATTACCGGTCTGGGGATTGGAGTAAATCGGCTCATTATTGACGAATACGGACATCCGATGCTGGAAATTGGCGTTAATGTCTTCCTGGCGGAGCATGAACGACAGGTTTTGTTCATCTCCTGCCATCAGATCTTCCAAGGTCACCTGAAATTGATAATCGGCTGAATTTGAGCCAAAGAACCTTGTCATATACCAGTCAAAACCATAGAAGGTGCGGCGGTGTGTTTCCTGTTCCACCCTGACCGTCTCGGGATGCCGGTCGGTCTCAATATCCCAATTGCCCGGGGATGTCGTATCTGCCATTCTCAGCGGCGGTTCCGGGAATGAGCCGCCAAAGGTGAGCCAATAGACTACATTATTGGAGTAGGGATTATGATGGAGTCCGAATACCGCTGTTTCGGTTATGGCAAAGTCATTTCTGTCCCTGCCATAGAAGAGGATGTAGTCACCGGTGTCAAAACTGCCATCTTCTTCGCCCAACACAAGAATGGGTATTTCTTTGAATTCATAGCCCGGATCCACCACCGCATTCGGCAGCAGGGCACCACCGGTGGAAAACAACCTGTAGGTGCGGGGATCGATATCACTCAGCGGTAGGAATGACAATTGGGAAGGGGTGATCCGAAACATACCCCGGCGATCGGTCTCGATCCTGACCCACCAATCCGATGCTGAAAAACGAGAAGTATTGAAATTGGTGCGCAAATCACTTCGCCATTGCCGACTTTGGGCCGGATTGATCACTTGTGTGACAAACATCCGGTTGAAGTCATCATCGGCAAGGGCAGACCGGTAGCCGATATTGCCATTGATCACCATTTCGACGGTCAATGCCCGGACAACGGTCAATCCCTGGTCTCCATCGTAACGGAATGGATTGATCAATACCGGCAGGTAATGATGACTGCGGAAGGTGTTTTGCTCCATTGTCTCGAGCAAGGGCTCAGACCATCGGGCATACGCTTCTCTATCCACGTTGAGGTCATACTGTGATTCGCCATTGATCACGCTCACTGTCGGGATCGGTTTCAGCGGTTTGAGCAGGGTCACCTGATCCTGATCACTATCCAGGGTCCTGACGGTGAGTGACGCTCCATCCGGGATGGCGATTTTCCATTCTTCATAGGGGAGCGCGGGAACGCCGGCTTTCATTGGATAAAACATACCGTGGGTCTTGATCTCGCTGAATTGATCATCGGTTTTGATCTCAAAGGGATTTAGGTCAAATCTGACCACGAGACGATCACCGCTATTGTCAATCACGGTAAAAGCGCCATAGAGTGTATTAAGCAGGAGCAACAAGATGATCGTAATCAGTATATTGCGCATCATGAGTCCTGTTTACTGCGAAAGAACCGGTCAAACAAATGGATCAATCCATAGAACAATCCCATGAACACAAACACTCCCGTCATTCCCAGGAGCATGATCCGTAGCGCTTCCATCAGGTCTTCGATGTTTATATTTATCAGCAGCATTGGGTGCCTCTTCTCTTCTTAATAGTGATAGTTTCTATTGTGGTTGATCATCATTGCCCGGTAGATCTGCTCCGCCAAGACAAGACGAACCATCTGATGAGTGAAGGTTAACCGGGACATACTCATCAGGAGATCAGCCCGTGGCTTCAGTTCCGGATCAGTGCCATATACTCCACCGATCACAAAGACGATCTTCTTTTCTGATAATCTATTCAATTCTGCGGCAAATTCAAATGAATTATATTGGGTTCCCTTTTCGTCCAACAGGATGACATACTCATCAGCTTTGATGATCTTGATGATCTGGTCTGCCTCTTTATGTTTTACTTGGCCTGGATTATTGACGGTTTTGACGCTTACATCGGGGAGTGTGACGATCTCCAATGAGCACCAGGGTTGCAATCTTTGGTGATAGTGATTCAATGCTTGCTTGAGCCAATCTTCCCGGGTCTTTCCCATTTGTATTATTCTGATCTTCATCCCGTTGTCGGATCAAGGCGCCAAACTGACCGAACGGTCATACACAGGTCGCTACGAGGTGGCAACCCGTCACGGCGATGATTGTCTTTGATCAAACATGACCAATGCAAGCCAAGCCCATGACCATACAGAGCAGCTTGGTTTCTGCATCGTCCGCTCTCGAGGGTATGAGGATCGGTGCTTTCGTTCCCATCACTATATGCGCAACGCGGTAATGGCAATAATAGGTGAGCGCTTTACCAAAGACATTGCCTGTTTCGATATTGGGAACGATCAGGATATCCGCTTTACCCGCCACTTCGGATTCGATGCCCTTGGTGCGTGCGGCTTCGATATCAATGGCATTGTCAAATGCCAGCGGTCCGTCCAGGATACATTTGCCGATCTGTTCACGTTCGCCCATTTTGGCGATCAACGACGCATCCAGAGAGGATTGGATCTTGGGATTGACCGTTTCAATGGCGGAAAGCAATGCCACCCGGGGGTTCGGATTGCCCAGGGCGCGCGCAACAGCCACGGCATTTTTTACGATAGCTACTTTCTCGCTCACGGTGGGCAGAATGTTTATTCCGCCATCGCTCATCAGTTTCAACCCTTCTGGATGTTCATAGGCAAGGACATCCGAGATCACTTCGCTGATGCGCAATCCATTGTCCTTGTCCAGAACCGCTTTGAGCAGGATGGCAGTATCCGTTTTGCCTTTGAGGATCAGATCCCCTCTGCCTTCTTTGACCAGTGCGACCGAGGTATGGGCCGCTCTTGTAAGATCGTCGCCGGTATCGATTATCTCAAATCGATCGGCATATTCCGGTTTCATACCACATAATAGAGAGACGATATTTTCCTTGTCTCCCACCAATATGCAATCTGCCAATTGCTGCTGTTCTGCCAGGATCGCGGCGTCCAGAACGCTTTCCGTCTGGGCTGCGGCGATGACGACACGGCCCTTCTTCCGTTCCTTTACCCGGACGATCATTTCATTGAAATCTTTATACATTACGTGGCTACCTCTCTTGTTTAATACGAATGGTCATCCAGGAATTCATCCACATATCTCTCTTCTTCCGGCTTCATATGATGGATAATCTTTTTGAGTGCTTCTTTCTGGATCTGTCTTACTCTTTCCCGGCTTAAACCCATTTCTTCGGCGATCTGGGCAAAATTTTTGGATTCGTTGGATTCATTCAAGCCAAAATAGGTTTGGATGATGTCCTTTTCCCTGGGGTCAAGCCGGTTGATGGCATTGTAGAGACGTTTGTTCATCAGTTCATTGTAATAGATCTTCTGCGGATCCACCAAACCGGAATCCTCCAGATGCTCGATACCGCTGAAATCCTGATGGTCAGTGGATTGCACCACATCGTCCAAAGAAGAGGTCTCAGGGATCTGACCGCGCAACTGAGTGACCGTTTTTTCGCCCATATCCAAGGCCTCGCCCAGTTCTTCGTCGCTCGGCAGATCTCCCGTCTCTGTGAATATGCGGTCTCGAACTGCTTTGATCTTGGAAAATGAAGTGGATTTTCCCATCGGGACACGGATCAGCGAACTTTTTTCGCTGACCGCCAGTATGATCCGTTGTCTGATCCACCAGATGGCATAGGAGATCAGTTTGATCTTCTTATCCGGGTCAAATTTCTCGATCGCTTTGATCAATCCGATATTCCCTTCGCTGATCAATTCCGAGAGAGAAAGACCGCGATTTTGGTAGCGTGCGGCGATCTTGACCACGAACTTCAGATTTGCCCGCACCAGTTTATTGATCGCTTCCTGATCGCCATCCCTGGCTCGGAGCGCATAATCGTGCTCTTCTTCGCGGCTCAAGGTCCGGTAACTGGAGATCTCGTTCAGATAATTCTGCAAAGCCCGATCGGCAAACACGTTATCGTTATACTGCATAATCATCCTCTCCGTTCCCACATCATTCAATGCCGGTCAAATGGCAATACCTTACGGGGATTGATGGCTTTGCCTTTGATGCGGTATTCAAAGTGCAGATGCGGTCCGGAGGCATCTCCAGTCGCTCCTATAGTGCCGATCATCTGCCCTTTGCTCACCTGATCACCCACGTTGACCAGATTCTTTTCGTTGTGCGCATATACGGTCATCACAAAATCCGGATGCTCCAAAACGATCACATTGCCATAAGCACCCTGATATCCAGAAAAAACCACGGTTCCGTCCAGTACCGCATAGATCGGTGTCCCGGCTCGGGTGCCAATATCTATCCCTTTGTGAGGTCTGCCGTTACGGATGCCAAATTCCGAAGATACCTTGCCGTCAACCGGCATCACCAGATCAGTCCTGATCCGGTCGCTGCCTTGCAGACCGGTCTCGATCTCCGAAGGCGATGGGGCGGAATCTTCCGATCCAGGACGGCGGGGCGTCAGAAATAACCTTTGCCCTACCCGGATATCATTGGAGACCAAGTTGTTCAAGCGCTTCAGTTCTTCCACTGTCAGCCCGTTGTTTGTAGCGATGCGAAAGAGCGTCTCTTTGGGCTGAACGATATGCACTTTTTCCACGATGTCATCAGATATGGCCGGTGGTGGGCTCGCCTGCGTAGAAGCAGGTGGATTCTGAGTCGCTTCCGCCGGCGGATCCTCAGGGTTATATTGAGCGGGATCTCTGACGATGATCCGGTCGCCGGGTTTGATCACGTGCATTTCATCCGCTAATCCATTCCACCTAAGCATATCTTTGAGTGTGATGTTATGGTTCACGGAGATCCGGTAGAGGTTGTCCTGCGGCTTTACGACGTAATAAAAATCATCAGGTAATTGAACTGACGCTTGATCTATGGCAGCCCCAGGGGTGGGAGGAGGGGTGGGCGTGGACGGAGCGGGACGAGGCTGAACCGCCAGGGGTTTGATCTTCAAGATCTGACCGATACGCAGGTTATCGTTCGGCAAACTATTCAGCCGCTTCAATTCGTCCACCGAAACGTTGTAAACCCGGGACAAGCGATATAGGGTCTCGCCCCGTTGCACCTTATGCGTCTGATATTGCGCCGCTTGCGCCATCAGCGGAGTCAGCAGCGCCAACAAGATCATGACCAGTAAAACCCTAACGGATACTGAAGTCACCAAAATCTCCGTAATGATCGCATGTCCTGTCTTCCAGCGACGTCACCACCGCATAATTTGTGCCGTTTTTTACTTGTTCGACAAACCCCGCCAGATCTGCTGCCTCTCCTCTGGCAATGATATGGACACTGCCATCTCCTTTGTTTTGGACGTAACCCTTGATCTGATGCCGGATGGCGCATTGCATAACAAACCACCGGAATCCGACTCCTTGAACCCGTCCCCGGGCGATCAATTCCTTACAAGGCATATTATTCTCGTTTTTCGCATTTCTGCCTTTCTATTTTGCCGCTGTAAATCTGTCAAGTTTGAATGTGACACCTTTTCGGTAATCCCCTCTTTAACATACATTTCCAGCCATATGCCAGGAACCGGTAGACCCCCGGCGATCTCTTTCCCTTCCCCTAAATGGTGACCGGACAGTAACTTGTTGCTATTCATTATTTTGCATCCACTCCCTTCCTTCCTCCCTGCTCCATAACCTTAGTATAACCTTACGGTCGTAAGGTTATACTAAGGTTATACTAAGGTTATCAAGCAAGGAGGACAGTGTGCTGAATCATCCAAGGGTCTCGTTTCATCCTAAGGTCAGCACTCCTGATTATCAACTGCATAATAGGGTATTCGATCCAAGGGGATCGCAACATCTCGGGGAAAGCTCAGGACAGAGTAGATCAAGCGGTAAAAAAAGAAAATTGGCTCAGGTAATGGAATAAAAAAAGCAGACATTTGTCGCAAGTTGTTATGGGGCAATGCAGAAAAAACTTGCCTAAAAGCAGCGGCTACAAAATCGTGCGTCCCATAAATAACAAATTTACCTTGCTAAGTTCAAGGATCAAGGGGTTGTGAATGAAACTAAAGACCTTCCCTGGGGGTGTTCACCCCCATGACTGTAAGGAATTGTCCAATCAGGTGGAGATCGTCAAACTCCCGCCTCCCAGGCGTGTGGTGATCCCGCTCTCCCAGCATCTGGGTTCCCCCTCCACTCCCATTGTCAAGGTAGGCGATGAGGTCTTAGCCGGACAGGTCATCGCGGAGGCATCGGGTTTTATCTCCATTCCCCAACATGCCAGCATCAGCGGGAAAGTGACCAGGATCGACGTCTTTCCTCATCCCGGCGGCACCAATCAACCGGCGATCGAGATTACCGGCGATGAACAAGACCGCTGGGTTGAACTGGTCGATGATAAGGACTATGAACTGCTGGAAATGGAAGAGATGAAGGCACGCATCGCCGCTGCCGGTGTCTGTGGCATGGGGGGAGCAGGTTTTCCAACGCATGTCAAATTGTCCCCTCCTCCCGATAAACCGATCGACACCATCATCCTCAACGGAGTCGAATGCGAACCCTATCTCACGGCGGATCATCGTTTGATGCTGGAGCGCGGTGAGGATATCATCCGCGGCTTGAAACTGATCATGAAGATCACTGGCGCTAACCGTGGGATCATTGGCATCGAAACAAACAAGCCTGATGCCATTGACGCCATGACCAAACTTACCACTTTGGATGCCCGGCTCAGCGTTTGTCCACTCAAATTGCAATATCCGCAGGGTGCAGAAAAGCAACTGATCTATGCCGTCACGCGTCGCAAAGTGCCCAATAAGGGTGGACTACCCATGGCGGTGAAGGTGGTGGTACAGAATGTGGGAACCGCCGTCGCCGTATATGAAGCCATCCGATATCGCAAACCTTTGGTGGAGAGGGTCATTACCGTGACCGGCTGGATCATCCGCAAGCCGTCCAATTTCCTGGCGCGGATCGGGATACCTTTTTCGGAATTGGTCGAACATGCCGGTGGCGTGACCGATGTTATCGGTAAAGTGATCTCCGGTGGTCCGATGATGGGTTTTGCCATACCCACGCTTGATGCACCGATGGCAAAGGGAAGCAGTGGAGTGGTTTTGATGGATGATAGCGAAGCCCGGATGCTGGAGGAACATGCCTGCCTGCGTTGTGCCCGGTGCGTGGACGTCTGTCCGCTCAATCTACTGCCCAGTATAATCGCTGCCTCGGTCAAGGCAAAGGATCTGGACACCGCCGATAAATCCGGACTTAGCGATTGCATGAAGTGTGGATGCTGCGCCTATGTCTGTCCTGCCAATATCCGTCTGGTGCAGTGGATCGATACCGGCAAGGTGCGTCTGGTGGAACGTCAGCGAGCCCAGAAACCGGGAGGCAAGTGATGAAAAACAAATATATAGTATCCTCATCCCCGCATCTGCATGACCGCACGTCAATACCGATGGTGATGTGGAATGTGGTCCTGGCTTTGGTGCCCGCTTTGGTGGCAGCCGTTTATTTTTGGGGATTTAGGGCATTGTGGCTTACCCTTGCCGGAGCAATGGCTGCTGTCATCACTGAAGGCATTATCCAGAAATTCCGCAAGGTTCCGGTCACTATCGCCGATGGTAGCGCATTTCTTACCGGTATCCTGTTATCTTACAACGTCAATGTCAGCGCCCCGTTCTGGTTGCCGGTCGTGGGTTCGGTCTTTGCCATTGCCGTCGGTAAGCAGGTCTTTGGCGGATTGGGACGCAATCCTGTCAATCCGGCGCTTTTGGGACGGGTCTTTTTGCTTGCTTCCTGGCCTACCCTAATGACTTCGAACTGGAAAGAGGCATACTATTGGATACAGGGAACCAGGAGTGGGATCAATCCCGAGATCATCACCAGTGTCACTGACAAGGCAAAGGAGCTGATCACATCATCCACACCTTTGGGAGTTGCCAAAGCCCTGCGTGACAGCACGACGGTACAATCATTGATCAGTGATGCCGGAGGTGATGCCGAATTGCCGTTGAGGATCTTCAACGGTCTGTTTGATCTCAGCACGTTGCGATCTCTGTTTATTGGCAATATCGGCGGTTGTATCGGCGAGGTCTCGGCTCTTGCTTTGTTACTGGGCGCCGCTTATCTGGTCTATAAGAACATTATCGAGTGGCGGATACCGCTTTTTTATACCGGCACCGTCTTTATCTTGAGTTTCTTCTTTGGCGGGATCGCCGGTTCCGGCTATTCGATCCTGCTGCCCTTTTTCCATATCTTTGCCGGCGGCTTGCTTTTGGGAGCGTTTTTTATGGCAACGGACTATACGACCAGTCCCATCACTAAGCTGGGCAGGATCTATTATGCCATCGGGTGTGGCGTCCTGACCATGGTGATCAGGTTGATAGGCGGATATCCTGAAGGCGTATCCTATTCGATCCTGTTGATGAACGTGATGACTCCGCTGATCGATAAATTCACCATGCCCAAGGCATTTGGGAGGGTAAAGAAATGATATACTATCTCAAACTTGGCGCGATACTGTTCCTGATCTGTGCGATTGCCGCCGGTGTCCTTGCTTATGTAAATGGGATTACGGCTTCCCGGATCAAATTGTTGCAAGAACAGAAAGAAACGACAACCCGGGCAGAACTGATTCCCGATGCGGAATTTGAATTGACCCGAGGGACGGTGGACAGCAGTTTCGTCTATTATCGCGCGTTGGATAATCAGACCAAAGCATTGAAGGGATACACCTTGATCGCTGAGCAATCCGGTTATAGTAGCGTGATCAAGACTATGGTGGGGGTCGATCCCTTGTTCAGTATAATCACGATCAGAGTGATCGATCAGAAGGAAACACCCGGTCTGGGCGCCAATTGCACGGCGGCCAGTTTTGCTCAAATGTTTCAGGGACGTTCGCTCAATTCTCTGGTGCTGGACAAAGATGGCGGCGAGATCAGTTCGATGGCCGGCGCAACCATAACCACGAGGGCGATAAACAGTTCCATCCGGATTGCGCTAACCAAACTGCAAGCGGAGATCCAGGCCGGAGAGGGAGGTGGGCAGTGAAATATATCGGTGAACTGACCAAGGGCATCATCAAGGACAATCCGATCTTTGTATTGGTATTGGGTATCTGTCCGACGCTGGCGGTTTCGACCTCGGTTGACAATGCCATCGGGATGGGTTTTGCCGCCACTTTCGTGCTGGTGTGTTCCAATATCATCATATCACTGATCAAGGGTTTTACTCCTCCCAAGATCCGCATTCCCGTCTATATCGTCGTGATCGCGTCATTCGTTTCCATCGTGGATATGGCGATGGCGGCATATATCCCTGATCTGCACAGGAACTTGGGGCTCTTTATCCCACTGATCGTGGTGAATTGCATCATTCTCGGCAGGGCAGAGGCATTTGCCAGCAAGAACAATCTGCTCAATTCATTGGCGGATGGCATCGGAATGGGCTTGGGTTTTACTCTGGCGCTGGTGATAATTGCGACGATCCGTGAGACGATGGGTGCGGGCACTTGGTTCGGAATACCCATCATTCCTGCGAGTTATAAGTTTCAGCCGGTGCTGGTGGCAATCCTTGCCCCGGGCGCTTTCATCACCCTTGGTTTCCTGATGGCATTGGTTAATTTGATCAAGGAGAGGAAATAATGGGATACCTTGGCGAAATCTTAATCATGGCGATGACCGCCATATTCATCAACAATTTTGTGCTTGCCAAGTTTTTGGGGCTTTGTCCCTATCTGGGCGTCTCCAAGAAACTCGATTCGGCATTTGGCATGGGGATGGCGGTGATCTTTGTGATGACGCTTGCGTCGGCAATAACCTATGTTATCCGCAACGCCCTGCTGATCCCATACGATCTGGGTTATCTGCAGACGATCGCTTTTATCCTGACCATTGCCGCCCTCGTGCAGTTTGTGGAAATGGTCATTCAAAAGAATGCGCCGGCGCTATACAAATCGCTGGGCGTCTTTTTGCCTTTGATCACGACCAATTGTGCCGTTTTGGGAGTAGCGATATTGAATACCGAAGCAAAACTGACCACAGGCGTCGATTATCGGTTCATCGATGCGGTGCTCAATGGCTTTTTCTCCGGAATTGGCTTCACTGTGGTGCTTTTGGCGATGGCAGGCATCCGCGAACGTCTGGAACTGGTGGATGTGCCCAAGAGCATGAGAGGGATGCCGATCGCTTTGATCGTCGCTGGTATAATGGCTTTGGCGTTCTATGGTTTTATGGGATTTAAGATCTGAGGTCGATATGATGATACTATCCACGATAATACCAAATGCAAGCCCTACGCTTGAACAACCGGGAGTTCTGGCTCCAATTCTGATCGTCGGTGGCCTGGGTTTGATTTTTGGACTGATCTTGGCTTTTGCCTCCAAGGTGTTTGAGGTCAAGGTCGATCCCCGGGTGGAGACCATTTGTGGTGCCTTACCCGGAGCGAATTGTGGCGCCTGCGGCTTACCGGGCTGTGTCGGTTATGCCGAGGCCATCGTTCATGAAGGCATTCCCTTGACCCGTTGTGCTCCGGGCGGTGCCGCTCTGGCAAAACAATTGTCTGAGATCATGGGTTCGGAAGCTGGGGACATGGTCAGAAGGATCGCCGTTATCCATTGCAGCAGCGGCGGATACAAGAACACAAACTGGAAATATGCCTATGAGGGGATCGAATCCTGCAAGTCCGCGGTCAATATCGCCGGCGGACCCAATACCTGCAGTTGGGGCTGCATCGGCTATAACGACTGCATGAATGTGTGCACCTTCGACGCCATTCACGTGGATCAGCATGGCATGCGATGTATCGATCTGATCAAGTGTACCGGTTGCGGTGCCTGCGTCCGCGCTTGTCCGCGCACGCTGATCATGCTCATTCCCATTGACCGCAACGTCTATATCCGCTGTTCCTCCAAAGACAAAGGCGTCCTGGCCAAACAAGTCTGCGGCAGCATGCATTCCTGCATCGGCTGCGGGATCTGTTCCAAGAAGTGTCCGGTGCAGGCGATCACGGTGGAAAGCAATCTGGCGCGCATTGACTATGACAAATGCATCAATTGCGGCATCTGCGCCGCTCACTGCCCCACCAAAGCGATCGAAGATCAACTTGCCTGTGCCCGTAAAATTGCCCGCATCAAACCGGAAAAATGCATCGGATGCACTATTTGTGCCAAGAAGTGTCCGGTGCAGGCGATCCAGGGCGAAGTGAAACAAGTCCATGCAGTCGATGCCGAGAAGTGCGTCGGATGCCAGATCTGCGTCCAAAAATGCCCCAAAGACGCCATCGAAATGGTTTGAATAAAAAACCCTTAAGGTGAAGGGGTCACTGGTTTTGACTTAGGAGGTCGCTCGTTGTGGCGTT
>CAYZZE010000006.1:0-15879 GCA_964482845.1 uncultured Candidatus Cloacimonadota bacterium | reverse complement strand
CCTTAAGGTGAAGGGGTCACTGGTTTTGACTTAGGAGGTCGCTCGTTGTGGCGTTAAGGAAAAACCGCAACCAGTTTCGGTGGGAACCGAAAAGGGGAGTTATGCTACTTGAGGCGGCAATATTCTTTCCAAACCCAAGCCAAACACTATACTGTCATTAATAAACACATTACTCTGATCACACCGCTGCCCAAAGAAGTGAATTTGATGGTTGCCCGTTATAAGTGTCGTATATTTTCCTTGTATTTCCCTCTTGCTACAGTGAGTCGATCTTATATCAGGTTCCTCCCGAGATACTGCCAAGCGCTCGGCAGTATCTCGGGAGAAACCTGGGTCAAAATCAACGTAAGTTATTTGGTTGGGGGGGAGATAAGAAACCGGATCAACTATCCTGGGACTTTCTGTTTTTGATGGCGCTTAGTTGCGGTTTAACATGAGTTTCATAGCAGTGCGGACAGATGCTGTGGCTGAACATGGTGTCGGTATGTTGGGAGATATAGACCTCCACTTCCTCCCAATAATCCAGATCGGAGCGGACTTTTTTACAGTAAGAGCAGATGGGTAGGAGTTTTTCGAGAGATGATATCTGGGCGGCAGCTTGTTGGAGGTCTTGGCGCTGTTTCTCGATTTTGAGGGCAGACAGGATGCGCATGATCAGTTCGATGGAGGCGAAAGGTTTGCTGATATAGTCCATCGCCCCGAGTTCAAAACTTACCTGCAACGGTTCCATTTCCTCTTCGAGGGGAGCTGCGGTGATCATGATCACGGGAATATGTTTCAGAGTCGCTTTGCCTTTGAGGTGCCGGAGGACGTCATATCCACTGATGCCGGGCATCATGATATCCAGCAGGATGAGGTCGGGGGGATCTTTATCGATCCGTTCCATCAATTCTTCACCGGAGAAGAAGACCTCGATGCGGCGAAATCCGTTTTGGATCAGGATCGCTTTGAGCAATTTGAGGTTTATGGCATCGTCGTCCATGGCATAGATCAGCATATTGCGATAAGTTTCAACTATATCCACTGCATCTCCAGAGGTACCGGCACCTTTGTTTATCTTCGCGCCTGCAGTGAAGCGGCATACTCAAACATCTGCCCAAGAGTTTTGAACCGGTCAAACAGAGCCAATGCTTCCTGCAATTGACGGTCTTGATTGATCGAGATCTTATATGCCTCTTTGTCGCCATAGACCTTGCCGATGATCTCGCTACGGATGGAATTTCTGATAAATGCGGCGGCGGAATCCGCTTCGGTGGGCGTGAACTTGATATCCTGCGCTCTGGCAAAGTCCATAAACTCATTGAAGAGTGGATTGGTCACCCGGAAATCTTTTGCCACCTGTTGTCCATGCTTGACCATATAATCGACGGCAAAATCGAAGAAGACGTTTTTTCGGCGCAGTTCCGCTCCGAGATTGGTCAAACGGTCGGAATCAATGCTCAGATCGGGAGTAACTCCTCCACCGCCAAATACGACACGCTTGTTTACAGTATGATAGATATTTTTGTGGCTTCCCTGCTCGTCGGTCTTGATCTCTTCCTCGGTGACGTATTGCCCGCGCAGAATACGGTCGGTGATGGTTTTGTGGATGCATCTGCCGGATTTGATGTAATAGTATGAGGTGGTGATCTTTACGCCGTATCCGCTGCTGAGGGGATAGAGTTGTTGCACGGAGCCCTTGCCGAAAGTGGGTCTTCCGACGACAAGCCCCTTGTCCCAATCCTGGAGAGAACCGGCAAAGATCTCGGACGCACTGGCGGATGCCTCATTGACCATGACGATGATGGGATAATTGCGTTCTTTGGCCGGGAAGCGGGTGTAATACTGACGGTTGGTTTCCGGCAGGCGACCTTTGGTTTCCACCACCAATTTATTGGGACCGATAAATTCATTGACCGTATCGATGGCTTGATCAAGCAAACCGCCGGGATTCCAGCGCAGATCGATCAAAAGACCTCTGATCCCTTGGGTTTCAAGTTCTGTTAGCGCGCTGCGCAATTCACGGGTGGTATTTTCACTGAACTGGCTGATCCGGATATATCCGACACCCGAATCCAGGACGAAGGCATAAGGAATGCTCCTGATCTTGATCGCTTCGCGGATGATCTCGTATTCTAGAGGTCTGGGAACGCCTGGACGGCTAATCGTGATCTTGACCTTGGTTCCGATATCCCCTCTCATCCTTTTAATGGCATCATCCGTGCTTGCTCCGATGATATTTACGCCATCGACGCTGATGATGCGGTCTCCGGAAGTGATCCCCATCCGATAGGCGGGAGTTCCCTCGATGGGTGAGACCACAGTAATGTAATCACCTTTCTTGTCTATCTGAATGCCGAGACCGCCGAATTCGCCACGGGTGGACGTGGTAAAATCGGCAAATTCTTTGGGTGTAAAGAAATTCGTATGCGGATCGGCAGAGGACAGCATGCCCCTGATCGCTGCCTGGATCAATTCCTCGTCGCTTAGATCGGATACGTAATTTTGCCTCAATTTGAGCAGAACTTCATTGAACAATTGAAGTTGGGTATAGATATCCGACGAACGCGATGACTGGGACTGGGCAAAGGCACTGGCGGAAAAAAACAACAGGAACCCGGATAAAATCCAGATCCCGGCGATCGTCCATAGTGCCACTCTTTGTTTTGGTTTAATCATTGGTTTCTCCTATCAGGGTAACGACATGGTCACGAATAACCGTGTGTATAGATATAATATCTTGCATGGCATCGATAACCAAGTATCGCGATGCATCCTTTGCGGAAAGTTTCAAATACTGCTGTCTCACTTTTTCGTGAAACTGGCGGTCTTCCTGTTCCAATCTGTCCAGCGGCCGCTTCCTGATCCTGGATTGACCGTCGATAACCGGCAAATCGAGCAGGATGGTAAGATCCGGGATTAAACCGAAGGTGGCGTAGCGGGTAAGATATTCGATGGGGGGCATTTCAAGGTTGCGCGCAGCGCCTTGATAGGCAAAAGTGGAATCGAAGTAGCGGTCGCAAAGAACCATCCTTCCTTCTTCGAGCGCGGGAATGATCCACTCGCCGGTATGTTGGCAGCGGCTTGCCATATAGAGGAGCAATTCCGTCCGGGGAAGCATTTGGGTATTTTTGGGGTCAAGCAGGATCCGCCGGATCTCCTCGCTGATGGGGGTGCCGCCTGGTTCACGGGTGCATAAATGAGGGATCTTACGTTTGGACATGGCTTCCGACAGCAATTTGATCTGTGTGCTTTTACCGCTTCCTTCCACGCCTTCAAAAGTGATAAACTTGCCTTTCAATTCATCCCTCTTACAAGATCGTATCGATCAGGTATGCAGTGTCATTCCGGTCGGGGTAGTCGATGAGGTAGTGAGCGCCACGGCTCTCCTTGCGGATCAGAGCACTGCGGATAACTGCTATGGCGATGATGGCCATATTGCGTGTCTCCACCACTTCGGTACGGACCGCGTTATGCTGATAGAAGTTATTGATCTCGTGGTAGATGTTTTCCATGCGGAGGAGCGCATACTTCAATAAACGGCGGCTGCGGGTTATGCCAGCGTATCCGTTCATGATCGTGCCGATGATCTCACGGTTATGGGAGATGACCACCCATTCATTTTCATTAAATTCGTCCATCTGCCGCCACGATGGGATTTGAGGGAAATCCACATCATCTAGATTGGAAGGATGATTACCAGCATTGTAGGCAATAACCAGCGATTCAAGCAGTGAATTGGATGCCAGGCGGTTTGCGCCGTGTAATCCGCTGCAAGCGACTTCGCCGGCAGCAAAGAGATTCTTGATATCGGTAATGCCATCGATCGTTGCCAGAATCCCGCCACAGAAATAATGAGCAGCAGGAGTGATGGGAATGGGATCAACGGTAAAATCTAACCCATAACGGCGACACTTTTCGTCAATGTTGGGGAAGTGTGAATGTAAAACGTCACGGGGCACACCGGTAGCATCGAGGAAACAATATTTGTCGCCTCTCTTCTTAAGTTCTGCATCGATCGCCCGGGATACGATATCCCGGGGTGCCAGACAACCCCGGGGGTGGTAGTCATGCATAAATTCACTGCCGTCAGCCAAGCGCAGAACCGCTCCCTCGCCACGTAGGGCTTCGGTGATCAGGAAGGTTTCTCCGCTGGGAGTGTAAAAAGCAGTGGGATGAAACTGAACGAACTCCATATTGACCAAACGAGCGCCTGCCAAGCGTGCCATCGCCATGCCGTCGCCGGTTGCCACTACAGAATTGGTATTGTGTCCATAAATTCTTGCCGCTCCTCCGGTGGCAAGCATGGTTTTGCGGGAGCGGAAGATCTCCACTTGATTGGAAGAGCAGTCCATTACGTAAGCGCCCCAGCAGGAAATTCCCGGGACAAATCCCGCCTTTTGCACAATATGATGCTGGGTAATGAGGTCGATGGCGATATGCCGTTCATAGATATCGATGTGAGGATCATCCAGACACTGTCTGACCAAGGATTCCATGATTTGTTCGCCTGTGGAATCGGCAGCATACGCCACCCGGCGATAACTGTGCCCGCCTTCCTTGGTCAGGGACAGATTTTCCAGTATGTGGTCATAATTGCCATTTTTACGGGTAAAATCCGTTCCGAGATCGATCAGATATTGGATCAATTTGGGACCTTGTTCGATGACTGCCCGGATGACTTCCTTCTTTCCCAATTCAGCGCCAGCGCTCCAAGTGTCGATCAAATGCAGCTCAAAAGAATCGTGGGCATCCAGAACGGCAGCGATCCCTCCCTGGGCATAAGCAGTGTTACATTCCATCATTTGACCCTTGGTAACAACCGCCACTTTGCCGTGACGAGCCACTTGCAAGGCGTAGATCAGTCCTGCGATGCCGCTGCCGATGACTAGGAAATCATAGTTCTTCAACGGTCTTCCAAGTAGTTATACGGAAATTATCGGGGTCGGTTGCATAAGCCATCACAATGGCGTCTTCCTGGGGGTTGGTGTAGTAATTCTTCCGGATCGATAAAGGGCGAAACCCGATCTTTTCGTAGAGCGCAATCGCTGTATCGTTGGATCGTCGGGCTTCGAGATAAAACGCATTGATGCCGTGTTCTATCATGTATTTGATCGTTTGCAGCATCAGCCACTTGCCATATCCCTTACCCTGATGATCCCGGGCAATGGCAATATTGGAAATGGAACATTCGTCCAATACGCAAATACAGCAAATGTATCCGGCGATCTGAACATGATGAAGCAAGACGAAACAATCATATTTGAGGATATTCACAAATGAGGCAAGAGACCATGGATTATCAAACACGCTGTTTTCAATCATCACAACTTCGTCTAGGTCGTCCGGCGTCATTCTTCTGAGGGAAAGCATAATTTATCCCAGTAGGGTCACATCTTCTCCGGTGCAGAGAGTCCCATCAAATCAAAAGATATTGCCAATACCCTCTTGACCGAATCGATCAACAACAACCGTGCCTTGGACAATTCCTTGAACTTGGGATTGGCGATCTTGTATCTGGCATAATAACGATGAAACAATCCAGCCAACTCTTCGATATAATTGGTCAGACGGTGGGGTTCCCGTTGCCCCGCAATGGTGATTAACAGATTGGGAAAATCGGCAAGTTTCTGGATTATGTTCAATTCTTCCGGCTTGGTAAGTTTATTGAGCCATTCCTTGCGGTAGTTGCGGGGGATAAGTTTGTCTTGTTTGGCTTTTTTGATGATGCTGCAGATGCGGGCATGAGCATAGTGGCAGTAATATACAGGGTTTTCGTTGTTTTGCTTGAGTGCCAGCTCCAGATCAAAATTCAAATGGGCATTGGCTTTGCGGGCAATGAAGAAATATCTGGCTGCATCTTTGCCCACGACGGAGACGAGATCATCCATGGTAACGATCTTACCAGCACGCTTGGACATCTTTACCCGCTCGCCGCTTTCAAACAAATTTACCTGCTGGAGAAAGATCACTTCGAGCATATCATCGTTATATTTCAATGCTTTGAATGCTGCCTGGAGGCGGGGGACGTAGCCATGGTGATCGGGGCCGAAGATATCTATGAGTTTGGTATATCCCCGCTCGATCTTGGTGAGATGATAGGCCAGATCCGGAACGATATAAGTGATGGAACCGTCGGACTTCATTAAAACACGGTCTTTGTCGTCACCATACTTGGAGGAATTGAACCAGATGGCGTCATCCTTTTCGTAGGTGCAACCCGCTTCTGCAAGATAACTTAATACTTCTTCCACCATTCCTTCGGTGCGTAAGGTCTTTTCCGATACCCAGCTGTCAAAATTTACGCCAAACTTTTCCAAACTATGCATCTGCATCATCAGGATCTCGTTCAATGCAAATTCCTTCAGGTGTTCGAGACGATCTTTTTCCGGCATCATAAATATCCGGATGCCTTCAGCGGCATTCAATCTATGGGCAAGATGTTTCACATAGTCACCGTGGTATGCTTCAAAGGGGAATTCTCCGATCTTGTCTCCGTGCATTTCGCGCAGACGCAATTCCACCGATTCAGCCAGGATATCCACTTGATTGCCGGCATCGTTGATATAAAACTCACGGACGGCATTATGTCCGGTGTAGGATAATACACGGCATAAGGTGTCTCCAAAGGCAGCAGCGCGGGCACTGACAATATTCAAAGGTCCGGTGGGATTGGCGCTAACAAATTCGACAAGGATCCTGCCCTCATTCAGTGTATCGGATTTGCCGTAGTTCTCGCCCGTTTTGTGGATTTGCCAGAGGATCTGATGATACAGCGAGGGAGAAATATGCATATTGATAAAACCGGGACCGGCAATCTCCACTTTTTTGAACAGGTTGCTTTTCTTCAGCGCTTTGGATATCTTCTCTGCCAGTTTCTTCGGTGCGGTCTTATTTGTTTTTGCCAGAACCATTGCCACATTGGATGAGTAGTCGCCAAAATCGGGATTATTCGGTACTTCCACGATAAAATCCTGATTTGCGCAGTCAATACTCAAGTCTTGGAGTATATGTTCTATCTTCTCTTTGAGGATCTTCTTGATCATGATTGGCTCTCTTTGGTTGTATTTGATAATGTATCAGCCGGTTCCAGCGATCCGATATTCGCCTCGTCGGTTGAGACCGGTTTCGTTGATTCTTGTTGGCTCAATTTGCCAAACAACTCGTCTATATGATAAATCTGCCGGATGGACGGCAAAAAAATGTGAACTATCACTTCACCCAGATCTATCAATGCCCAATGGGCATACTCAATACCCTCTTTGCTCAGGACAGCGAGTCCATACGTCTTGACATTGTCCAAAACGTTATTGGCAATAGCTCTTATATGCATATCGGCATTACCTTCACATACGATCGCATAATCGGTGTAACCACTGCTTTTTTCTATGTGATAGACGTTTATCTGCTTTGCCTTCTTTTCGGTCAACCATTCGATGATTGCCGTGACTAGCGGGTTATCTTGCAATTAACCTCCATTTCATAGAGCATTCAATCAAGGGCGAAGCACCATTCGCCTCTACTTTCTTAGAAACTCATCAAAATCTCTACCGAGGATGATCTCGAATTCTCCTTGGAAACTTTCATCCAGGGCTATCGTATGTCTCTTGATACCAGTCATTTGTTGCAGGCGGGCAAGATCCTGTATGTCCGAATTGCGGACGACGATGATACTCTTGTCATAGATTGGACGCCTGGTATCCCTCAGGGATAACACCTCAATATTCAATTTTTCAATGCTCCGGGCATAATCAGCAGCCAGTCGGTCGACGCCACAACCATTGGATACAACCACCTTGATCGCCGGAAGTCCGGATTCCGGATCATCCACCGAGTGATTGTAGTGCCTCACAAGCATCAAAGTCGATATAACGACCGCAATAACAAACACTAATGCTACGCTTACCAGCACGCAACGACGTTTTGTTGGCCACTTTTTCCCGACTTGGTTGTCTGTCAAATCCAACTTAGAAATCTCCCTATTTTTCCCTGCCCGCAAAAGCGTCATGCAGCAGCCGGAATGTCCTTTCAAAGGCCTCCGGGATGATCCTTTCTCCGCTTACAATGGTCATAAAACTGCTGTCACCGACCCATCTGGGTATGATGTGAAAATGGAGGTGTTCGGCAATCCCCGCACCGGCAGTAGAACCGAGATTCAATCCCATGTTTATTCCGTCACAATCATATACTTGCTTTAAGACCTTCTCGCATTTTTGCAGCGTGAGGATGACGTCCGTTAGCGCTTCTTCTGCAAGATCTGCCAAAGATGACACATGCAGAAATGGGATGCACATCACATGTCCATTGTTGTATGGATATCTGTTTAACATGACATAGCAATGTTGAGAACGATAGACCACCAGCCGCTGGCAGTCGCATTCTGGTTCCTTATCGCACAATATACACCCTTCTTCCTTCTCGGCCATGATGTAGTCCAATCTCCAAGGAGAATATAGATATTTGTCATTCATCCTTTGGCACCTCCGGCGTAGCAATGACATCTTCCTTTATCCGTAGATGCTGGCCGGAGCGAATGTGTGCGCCGATCACGACGTTGCATCCATCCAGCGTAGCGGATTTGCCTATTTCCGAATCGCGGATCAGACAATTATGACCGATGAGGACACCCTCTCCGATGTGGCAAGTGCCCTCGATTATGCAATTTGCGCCGATATGGGTATCGGGGGCAATGCGTACATCTTCTCCGATAATGACGGATGCCGGATTGTGTATCACCACCCCGTTGTTCAGCCAGTGTTTTCTGATACCGGCATTGTAGGCATCCTCGAGTTCTGCCAATTGTTCCTGGGAATTGACGCCTGAAACCTCGACCAAGTCGTCCAAGATTACCGACGCGACCTTTCTGCCATTTCGATAAAGGATCTGCAGAACGTCGGTAAGATAGTATTCCTGCTGGTTGTTCCGGTTCGATATCTGTGCCAGTGCTTCAAAAAGGGCAGTGGCACTGAAGCAATAGATGCCTGTATTGAATTCCTTGATGCGCCGTTGCTCTTCTGAGGCATCTTTGTATTCAACGATTGAACATATCTGGTCTTGATCATCTCTGATTATCCTGCCATATTTACCGGCGTCATCCAATAAGGCGGTCAGAACTGTTGCCATGGCACCGGACGAGGAGTGCGTCTGATACATGCGCCGTAACGTCGTTTCCCTTAAAAGAGGAACATCTCCGCTAAGGATAAAGACATCTCCGGTAAAACCCTTAAAACTTGATTCCGCCATCATCACAGCATGACCTGTTCCCATTTGTTCTAATTGTTCTGCAAAGGATATCTGATGAATATCGGTGGAATAGGCGGTAAGTGACGATATGACCGCTTCCTTTTGGTAGCCCACTACTACGCATATCTTTTCGCAACCGGCTTTTTGAGCAGTTTGGGCGACCCTTTGCAGCATCGTCTTGCCCGCGATTATGAAGTTTACTTTTGCCCGTTGGGATCTCATCCTCGTGCCTTTACCGGCTGCGAGAATGATGGCGGCTACGTTATCCATTGTCATCTCCCATATTCACAAGCATAAAAATGAGTTACACACATAAGATTAGTCGGGTCGGTGGAATGCGATCTGCCCGGATCAATTATCAAGGGCATCATACAATTGGGCAATGCTCAATCCCAAAACAGGATGGACGGCGGTCGGGATCAATTCACTCAGAAGTTTGAGGACGAATTGCCTTTTGTGCAATTCCGGATGTGGGACTTGAAGGTTCGTTTCGTCAATCACGACCTCACCTGCCAGCAAAATATCAATGTCGATGATTCGTGGACCCCAGCGGACGTCGCGCTGCCTTCCCATCCGGTTCTCGATGTCCTGTAACAATGACAGGAGTTCCATACAACCCAGTTCTGTTTCCAAAACCAGGATTTGATTTAAAAAAATTGGCTGATCGGTAAGACCATAGGGCTCCGTCTCGATCACCCGGGAAGACGCCGTTATCTTTACACCTGATATTGATCGGATCTCTTCCCGGGCTTGTCGCAAGTGTTCTTGGGGATTACCCAGATTTGAGCCCAGACATAGATAGACGAGCATCAGCGTTCCCGAACGAGTTCGATCTCCACCGAGTGTAAACTGCCCTGAATGGCGACCGATGGCTTTTGAATGCAGATCCGTGCTTTGGCGATCATGGTGAATTCATCAAGCAACCGGTCGGCAATAATATTGGCGCAGTGTTCAAGCAAATGAAACTGCTCAGATTCCATCACATCCTTAATCACGGCAAAAACCTGAGTATAGTCCACCGTGTCTTCCAAGCGGTGTATCAGGCCATCCCGGGCTTGATCGGTATATAAGTGCACTGAAACCACAAAGCGTTGTCCCAGTTTGCGCTCCTCATCGAAGAGGCCATGGTAACCGTAAAAAACCATCTCATTCAAACTGATTTTCATATCTTCCTGCCTATTTTCGCTGCAACCCGTTTGCCAATCTTTTTATCAATGAACCACACGCCCAGAAAACTGGCGGTCATCATAAAAAAAGCACCACCTATACCGTAGGAAGGAGCGATGAAACGGGAAAATACAAAGTAGCCGGTAAACAATCCGATTATTGGAACCAGAAATACCAGGATCGATGCAAAGACCCTTGCCTGCGGGGCGATGATCAATTCCACCCTGTCGCCCGCTTCCAGATCCAGTTCGGTCTCGATTTCCCAAATTACCTTTTTGTCCTTGCCAAAGCACATGCCACTTACCGCACAGGACTTGCATCCGCCGGAGCGGTCGACTTCGATGATCACGCCATTCGGGATGATCTCTTTGACCACGGCAACGTCACAATGGATTTGGTCGTCCATTATTCCTATCCATCTGATGGCTTTGGAGGATTTTTTCGATGATATCGCTGCTTGAGACGCCGTCTTTGAAGATCAGGGATTTTACGCTTCCGCCACGATGTAAAACGATATCACTGCCGACAATGTCGGCGGGCGCCCAATCGCCTCCTTTGACGAGGACATCAGGCGATATCATCCTGATCAGTTCAAGAGGCGTATCCTCATCAAAGAGGACTACATAATCCACCGCTTCCAAGGCAGCCAGAACGATCATGCGGTCTTGCTGATGGACTATGGGACGATTGTTGCCTTTCAACCGTTTGATGGATGCATCGCTGTTTACGCCGACCACCAGGATGTCGCCCTCGGCTTTGGCGGCTTCCAGATACAAGACGTGCCCACTATGTAGGATGTCGAAGCAGCCATTGGTAAAGACAATCCGCTTTTGAGCATCCGTCATTGCAGAGGAGGCAGTTTTCCCGTCCGATACCGACTGTATCCTGATCAGTTCGGAGAGCAATTGTTCAGCGGACTTGATCTTGTTGCTGATCATGATATGATGCCTCGATCTCGGCAGCCGTGGTGCTGGCAGTTCCATGTTTGGAACAGACCACTCCGGCGGCGTGATTGGCGAGAATAGCAGCGGTCCGGATATCGCATCCGCAAGCGCTGGCAAGAGCCAGGACGCTGATAACTGTGTCGCCCGCACCGGAGACATCCCATACCTCTTTGGCAAATGCTGGGATGCTATGATAATCATCATTATCGGAGAATATGCTCAAGCCCCGGTTACCCCGGGTTATGATCACATGTTCCGCCTTTATTCTTTGTTTCAGATTCCATGCTGCATCCCGAAATTGATCTTCATTTTCGATCTGGATGGCCAGGTTCTTCTGGAGTTCCAGCAGGTTGGGTTTAAAGATATAAACGCCTGTATAGGCAAAGAAATTCTTATGCTTAGGATCGACGGCTACTTTTTTGTTATGTTCATCAGCCGCTTTCAAGACCGATGCTATTATTCGCGGTGTGATCAGACCCTTGTTGTAATCCTCCAGGATGATCCCATCACAATCAGGGATAACCTGGACGAGGTGACCGATGAGCCGATCCCGCAATTCATCCGGCAGATCGATGGTGCTTTCATTGTCCAGGCGCACGATCTGTTGGCTGGCGGCGCCGATACGCGTCTTAAGGGTCGTGGGTCTCTGCGGATCAGGGAGCAAGCCCTCGGTGCCGATGCCATTGTATTGTAAAAGATCTCTGATCTGTTCTGAGGATCGGTCTGAACCGGTGATACCGAAAAGCAAAGGAGCCGCGCCCAGCGCAACCAGATTGAGCGCTACATTGGCCGCTCCGCCCAGACGGTATTCCTCGTTTCTTACTTCAATCACTGGAACCGGTGCTTCCGGAGATATCCGTTCCACTTGTCCCCAGATGTAGTGATCGAGCATAACATCGCCGATCACGAGGATCCGTTTCCCCTCAAAGGCTTTGAGAATGGTTCTGATTTCCATGATCTTGTCCTGCCTAATTACCATTTTCGTTGGTATGATGGATTGGATAATTGCCGTCGAAGCAGGCATAGCAGTAGCTGCTGCCTTGCCTTACGCATTGATGAAGGGAAGGTATTGAAAGGTGTTTCAACGTGTCAACGCCAGTCCGCAGCCGGATTTCTTCCAGGGTCAGACGATTTGCCACCAATTCCACCTTGGTTGGAGTATCGATCCCATAGTAGCACGGGAACCGCACCTGTGGCGATCCCACTCTCAAGTGTATTTCTTCCACGCCGCCCTTTTTGATCAATTTCACGATCTGGCGGATTGTCGTTCCGCGAACGATGGAATCATCGATCAAAACGATCCTTTTTCCGGCAAAGAAATTGGGTAATAGATTAAACTTCTGGCGGACGCTCTCGTCCCGGATGGTTTGCAGGGGTTTGATAAATGTCCTGCCCACATAGTGGTTACGGATCAATCCCAGGGAGAAGGGCAATCCTTTTGCCTGAGCATAGCCCGAGGCGATAAAATTGGAGGAATCCGGAACAGGCATGACCAGATCCGCTTCCAGATCTGGATCCTCATCCGCCAGCGCTTTGCCGATGAGCTCTCTCACCGCAAATACTTTCTCGCCGAAGTGATGACTGTCAGGGCGGGAAAAGTAGATATGCTCGAATATGCAATGCCGGGTCTCGTTGCCCTGGCGGTAAAGATTGGGATCGTTTTCGATCACCGTAATTGTTACATTTGAAGATAAGTCGTTGTCGGATTGTGGGCCGGCCTTGATCCGGATGATCCCAGCGGGCGGCACTTCCCACCGCTCTTCCACATCCAATATGTCCAGAGCGCAACTTTCGCTGGCGACCACCACGCATCCGTCCGTTCTCCTGCCCCAAACCATAGGCCGTATGGATAGAGGATCACGAAACATATATAGTTCATCCCTGGTCGCCAATACGGCGGAGTATGCGCCTTTGACTTCTTTCATCAATTTGCGGATGGCATCGAAGATACTCTGATTTCTGCTTTCCATTTCGCGCACAATGTATTTGACCAGGAGTTCACCGTCATTTTCGCTATTGAAATACATCCCTTCCGCTTCCATCTCTTCACGTATCTGCCGGTAATTGACGATGTCGCCGTTGCTGGCAAGCGCATAACGCGGACCATACAAGGTCTCCACCAAGTGCGGCTGGGAATTGAATTCGGTGGCGGAACCCTTGGTGGGATAGCGGACATGTCCGATGGCGATATAACCTGGAAGATGGTTCAAGGTATCGCTATTGAAGACTTCTTTGACCAGCCCCATTTTCCGGTGCAGACGGATCACTTTGCCATCACTGACTGCCATGCCGCAACTCTCCTGACCCCGATGCTGTTCGGCAAACATGGCAAGCGCTGCATGTTCGGCAGCGCGAGGTGGTCCGAAAATCCCTACTATTCCGCACATTCTATGATTTTTCCCTCTTTTTTGTCCCGATCTTCGGTTCCTTGCCTTCCAGCAGGCGACCGATATTAGTCCGGTGTTTGATGATTATCACCAATACGATGAAGGTCACCAAAGCCGCTTTGGGCATATACTCGGAGCCCCGGCAACATACCTCGATCATATTGAGCGTATAGAATACCAAAGCCGCCAGCATGGATGCCAGAGATACATAGCGCCAGATAAATACAAGGGCAATGAAACACAGAATAGAGATCAGAAAGGGCAAGGGACTCAGGATCAAAAAGACACCCGCCGCCGTTGCCACACCTTTGCCACCTTTGAAACCAAGAAAAACTGTATAGACATGCCCCATGATCACTATCAGGGCCGCCAGGGAAATGATCAGTAAATCACCGGGGAATAGATATCGGGCAAGCAGAACGGCAAGGCAGCCCTTGAGCATATCCAGGATCAATACGATGACTCCCGCTTTTACTCCCATCTGTCGGAGGGCATTGGTGGCGCCGATATTTCCGCTCCCGCTTTTCCGGATGTCCAAACCAAAAAAAGTCTTGCCCATGAGATAACCCGTGGGAACGCTCCCGATCAAGTATGTCAGCGCCAGCAACAGGATCTGCGTCATCTATGCTGCCCCACAGCAATCTCGTCTTCGGCAGTTCTGCCGCGGAAGATCAGTTTCAAGTTCACTCCCGTAAAGGCAAACATCTCTCTGATCTGGTTATGGATATAGCGGCGGTAGTTCTCGGTGATCAAAGCCGGTTGATTACAGATGAAGACAAAGGTCGGAGGGTTGACCGCCACCTGCGTAACGTAAAAGATCTTGATATGCCTACCGGTGGGATGTGTGGGGGGACGATGTTCCACCACCTGTTCCATAAAGCGGTTCAATTCTGAGGTGGGGATCCGGCGCTGGCGTTCCGATTCGATCTTTTGCACCGATTCCATGATCCGGTTCAGCCGCTGACCGGTCTTGGCGGAGACAAAGTGGACCGGCGCAAACTGCATGAAAGGCATCTGATCGAACAGGTCTTTGATAAATTTTCCGGTCGTGCCGGTCTCTTTGATCACCAGATCCCATTTGTTAAAAACGATCATGATATCTTTGTGATGCCTCACGGCATAGGATGCGATCCGGATATCCTGAATGCTTACCGGTTCATCCGCTGCCAGGACAAGGATCACGATATCCGCCCGTTGAACGGCGTCTATGGTTCTCATAACGCTAAAATATTCCACGCCATAACTTACTCTTGCTTTGCGCCTCAATCCGGCAGTGTCGATCAAGAGATAATCTTTCTGATAATAGCGAAAGATGGTGTCTATCGCATCCCTGGTGGTGCCGGGGATGTCGGTCACGATCAATTTTTCGGAACCCAGGAGGCGATTGATGATGGATGATTTGCCCACGTTGGGTTTGCCCACCACCGCCAGCCGGGTGATCTCAACCGGCTGTTCCTCATCGGCGGTCATGGTCTCTGGGATCTTCACCAGCAGCTCATCCAGAAAATTCCCCATATTGCGTCCGGCATTGGCAGCGATCGGAAAAGCATCGCCAAAGCCCAACTGGAGAAAATCAAACAACTCAAATTCCAGTTTTTCGTTGTCGGCTTTGTTTGCCACCAGCATCACCTTGTCCCGGTGAGGATAAAGAATGCGGGCGATCTGGAGGTCGATGTCCGTCGCGCCGGTCTGGGCATCCACCAGGAAAATGATCGCATCCGATTCATCGATCGCCAGTTCCGCCTGATGGCGAACCATCCGGTCTATCGTTTCCTCCGAATCAAAAATAATCCCGCCCGTATCCACAAGTTTGAAGATCCTGCCATTCCACTCCACATCCTGATACTTGCGGTCACGCGTCACACCCGGCTCATAATCCACTATTGCGGTTCGAGAACCACTCAGCCGGTTGAAGAGCGTTGATTTGCCCACATTGGGACGGCCGACGATCGATACTATGTATTTTCTCATTTTTTTTACTCTGATTCTCCTAAATCCAAGCCAACACTTTTGGATGCCCTGTTTTTGTCAATAGCCGTATTTTTGGAAAGACCGTTCCACCTGCCGTGATCAAAGAAAAAAGACCATTGATTAATTCGAGCTGTCTGTCAAGTCCTAAAATAGTTGACACCCCGTGCCTTTTTTTTGCCACTAGCACT
>CAYZZE010000005.1:0-40700 GCA_964482845.1 uncultured Candidatus Cloacimonadota bacterium | reverse complement strand
AGTCTTTGCCCTTTCTTCTTTCAAAAATATGGAAAAAGACACCTTAATGAACAGGGTTTTTTGTCCTAACGAAGTAATCCACTTCAGCATAAGGCATGCTATATTGTTATTATCTCTTATAGTTATCTTGCTCGCCTGCCCTATGATAGCCGTTCAATGACGGTATGGCATACCATCATTATCCCGTTATCCACCCGGTGCGAGAGTATCAGGCAACAAGGGAACATGTAACTTGGCAGGACGTATTAATCCATGACCCGGATGCTATTGACGCCGATGCGCAATCCACCGGAGCCGAGGACATAGCCCTTGTACAAATCGGACATGTCCGTGATGCGGGTCATGATCCAATAGCTGGAACGGGCTTCCTGATTGGATTCCGGAGCGCGGTAAACACCATTGGCATCGGTCACGTCAAAGACGATGATCTCTCTGCCGATCTTCAGATCTTCCGCTTGTGCCTTGCGGGTCTTGACCCAGTGGTTTTTCCACTGCTTGTCGCCGGACATTATGAGGAAGAATTCCGCTTGATTTGAGGATGCGCTGGAGGCAGCGGTCTGAAACTTGGCGAGAAAGACATAGATATACTCACTGGAACCCAGGGGCGCATCAAGGACGAAATAATCATCGCTTTGCACATAATGGCTGTCAAAACAAGGGTGTTCTTTTACCTCTGGGTGGGGCTGGGTCTGTTCTGCCTGGATTTGGGAACGGGTGAGCTATTCCTGCCGAACAGGCCTTGCTTGCTGCAATTGTGGAGTTTGCGGATTTTCCTGCACCGGCGGCTTTTCCTCGACCGGTGGAAGCGTACCCTTAAGCGCGGCAGCGATCTTGTCCCGGGCATTATTCAGCATCTGCTGGAGTTCGCGCTCGTTGATGCCGATATTGTCATAGGCGCGCTGCACGGCATCGCTAACGCTGACACTGCTCAAACCCTGTCCCGTTCCGGAGATCGATCCGATCATTTCCTTGTTGCGGACGATGCCGAATTGGAGGTCAAGCCGGACTTCGATAAAGTGTTGCGGTTTGCTCATTCCTTCCTGCATCCGGTCTTCGGTGACGGCAACCACGCCTATCATGATCAAAGGAGCATCGGTGGCAATCTGGACATTGCTGCGGACCAGAGCACGGGTGATGTTTCTCTCCACTTTGTCCAGGCGGGTGCCTTTTTCATCGGTGATCAGGAGTTGGGTGCTGACCGGCTTGGATGCCGCGACGGTATAATTGACTTCGCTGGATGCGACTTCGGCAGTTTTGGAGAGGTAGGATGGCAATCCAAAGGCATCGGAACGGATCACCACCTTGCCCCGGTTTCCCGTCTGGGATACGGCAATGACGTTGATCCGGTATTCACCGCTGCGATCGGTCATGCCTTTGTCGATCAAGGTGTTATCACCATAGACGATACGGATCGGATAGCCGCCAATACTCACTTTTTGTCCGCCACGAGTTCGATAGACGACACGGAAGACCACCGTTTCCGGTAAGAGCGAACCGGCTTCAGCAGTTTGCCGGTCGCCGGAGACCACTTCAAAAGCGATGGAGGATAAGAGGTCACGGATGGCGGAATCCAGCAAGCCGATGGTGAGGTTACTCTCAAAGGTATAGGGCGTCGGCGCAAAATTGTCGTAGAATGACTTGCGGGCATAAAAATCCGGCAGGATCTTCTGCGCATCCATAAAATTACGGATGGCGGAAAGCACTCTGCCGTCGGCTGCCATGCGCTGTCCTTCGGAAAAGAGGTCATCCGCCTCACTGATCATGGCATCCAATTCGCCTCTGAGGGAATTGAGAAACAGCGAGCGACTGATACTGACGGTCACTTTATGCTGTTCGCCGATCTGTTCATGGCTTTCCACCTTGACGTTGCGCAGGGTCTGATCAACGGTCAATTTGGTTGATTGCTCGATGCTTTCGGTATAAAATGCCTTGCCTCCGGCCTCGATATCAACGGAGCGCAATTCAATGATGGCATCGACCCGGACGGTGATCTTGGACGCCAGATCCGCCTGAGCATTGGCATAAGCCACCTGATAATTGGAGCCCGTTCCCACGCCGATAATGAGATCGCTTTGTGGCTTGGCTTGGGTTTGACGTTTGCCTGAAAAGGATGATGAGGTATATCCCGTTTGTTGCACGGTCGAGCCGCAAGCTACCAGCAGTAGCAGGCACAGCACGTGTATCAAAGCGCCGCTGATTTTCATAACTACCTCTTATCAGTCGATCTTGAGCAAGATCATCTTGCGGTTGATATTGATGGTTCTCAATTTGGCGCCATAGGCAGAGGCGTCAAAATATTGCTTGAGCGCACGGAACAGGGTGCGTGAACTATTATACCTGGCAGGATCGACCCAGACGAGATAATCAAGCGTTTGACGGGTGGCGATATTCTCACGGGATGATTTGGAAACGCTCCTGGCGGCATCCATAAATACATCTTGGATCTCAAAGACCTCGTCTTCCGAATAGGAAGGATCAATGCTGATCAGGATCTTGTACTGCACGCCGCGACTCATGTCCTCGCGCCAGTAGGCATTGACCCGGCTCAAAACGGCATCGATGGCACCATTCATCGCCTCTTCCACCGAGATCATGCTTTCGCCTTGTCTGGCAACACTATATCCTGTTTCGGCACCAAGTAATCTGCCGGTGGTGGTCTCATAAGCGCGCACCGTCATGGCAAAGCGTCTGGTATTGTGAGCCCCCGGTTCCCAAGTTCCGCCATAAGTGATATAGACATCGCTGCCAATGGAAACTGCCAGCGAATATGCAATATCGTCCTGCCTGCCGCCCACGACCATCTGCAGTTCGTTCAGCGAGGCAAGTTGCTCCATTTGCTGGGGCACGATCACGTCATATTGCTTGGCGGTAAGATGGCTTTCCACGACCGTGGCGGCATGCCGGGCGATCGGATCATTGCGCAGGATCTCCACCGGATTTTTGCCGACCGGCGTTTCCGGAATGACCATCAGTTGCGGACGTCCCAGCGCCTCGGCAAGTTCAGTGCGGGCGGCAAGGATATTCATGCTTTCCAGATCGCGCAGGATGTGTTCCTTGTTGACGCGAAAGCGTTTGACGACGCGGATGCCGGTGCCGTCCTCGATCTTGACCTGCTGGATGAATTTGGTGTCTTCATAGGTGATGTAGCGGTTGATATTCACCATGTCATAAAAGTGCAAGACCCTGGGTTCCAGGCGGTCTCTATCGGCTTGGGAACGGATGATCGGATCGGCGCCGCCGTAGAGGACAAAATAGACTGCGGTGCGTTTGGCATCTTCCAAAGCACGATTGACGCCTACTCTGTCCACGTCCCGTTGCTGGTTACGCTTGCTTTTCTCCGGTGAACGGTAGATCCCGGTCGCCTCGACCAGGATTTCGGATGCGGAGATCGTCTCGATCAAAGTCCCTTGTTTCGCTACCGGTTGCTGAGCAACGCTTACCGTCGGCAGCGTCGCCAACAAGATTATGATGGAACGAAATACCGTGTTTTTCATAACATACTCCTCGTGGGATTTTTACCATCTTCCGTTATCCTGAGCGGAATAGCGTTTGTGTCAAGCGAAATCTCGACCACTTTTACCACTGATAATTGGATAATGGCTACTATTTTATATAAGTTAACGCGAGTTTGCCAGGATTCTCCGGTTAAATTTGACCCTTATAGATCGGCATGATGATATGTGCATCATAGTTGATTGATTCTACCATTTTAGAGACTATTTCACATAATGAGCTCACCAGAGATTGAGATCGAGAGAAAGCAGTGTGATAAAAGAGCGTTGCACATATTGGGATCACCGGATATTGAGATAATGAAATCGTGAGATAGCAATATCCTCTGCCGCCCTGTGTCATTGGATGTTAGGCGGTGGTTTCAACCATCGTTTCGGATCGTGAAGTGCATATAACCCTACTGCGGATCTTCTGGGGAATATACCTGTCAGATAGTTTGGATACTCGTTGAGTCAACCGCTCTGAATTATACAGCGGTCTCAAGAAGGTTCAGATTCAAGCGGAATAGTGCTTTTTCCTTAGTCCTCCCTGCTTCATAACCTTAGTATAACCTTACGGTCGTAAGGTTATACTAAGGTTATACTAAGGTTATCAAGCAAGGAGGATGGTCTTCAGTTAACTCTCTGAATCATTCAACGGTCTTTATTGGCTTGAAAGAACTGGAATCCCGGCCGCACGGGATCGATAATGCTGTGGTCAATCCACCGCCAATACTGCCCGCCAAAGATGCAGGAAAGCCCGCTGTCACCGGTCTGGATACAAAAAACGTCTGGCAAACCTGTGGTTCTCCAGACGTCATTTGCGTTCAAAAAGGACTTATTTCATCAAGATCATTTTGCGGGTCTGGTCATGCCTATCAGTTTGCAGGCGATAAAGATAGACGCCGGACGAGACGGCTCTGCCGTGATCATCGGTGCCATTCCAGACCACTTGATGGTTACCGGCTTTCTGGGTGCCGCTGACCAGTGTTCTTATCTTCTGACCTTTGAGGTTATAGATGGTGAGTGTGACCGGTGACGCTGAGGCAAGAGCGTATCCGATGGTCGTTTCTGGGTTAAATGGATTGGGGAAATTCTGATAGAGGGCACTGGTGATGGGGGGAGTGATGCCGGTCTCCTGGGTGGAAGTCGCCAGACCGCTGAGGACCCGGATATTGTCGAGCGTCCAGCCGGGATCGGTCAGATCTTCATGGATGGAGACATCGGTGAGGCGGAAGCGGAGATATATGCTTTGTCCGGCATAGTCGTCCAAGGCGATGTATTCGCTGTGCCACCAGTCATGCTGTCCGGATTTCTCCCAGACGGATTGCCAGTTATCCTGATCGGTGGAGACTTCGACTCTGACCATATCGTAGAACCATTCGGTGTAAAGATGATGCTCGAAGGTCAGGTAGCTATGATTGGCGGAAGGGATGGTTATGGGTTGAGCGGTGCGGATATGCACGTCGCAATTCATAGCATAAAAGCCCCAGCCGCCCCAACTGTCGGTAATGGCATGGCCGGAAGCGGAAAGTTCATTTTGCAATACCCAGGGACCCGCGATGAGCCAGCCCGCGGTATCATCCTCCCAGTCCTCTTCAAAGATCACATTCTCCGGCGAAAGATCGATCACAAAGAAATTATTCCCGGGTTGCGTATCCAAGGTACCGATATAGGGAAAATATCCATCCGCCGTGACCTGCACCCGCACACCGTTTGCCGCGTAGTAATTGTGAACAAAGTCACCATTGACCAATAGGGTGTCAGTAACGATGTCAGCAAGCGTGATCCTGGCGCTGATGGGTTGGCCATTGCTACGGACGGAGCCGGTGATAACGGCATTGGGCCGCTTATTCAAAAGCACCTGCACGGTTGTCCAGGAGCCGTTGTTGACCACCACGTTGGCGACATGGTCATAATAACCCGGTTTCCTGACCCGCAGCGTGTAGGCGCCCTGTCCCAAGGGTCGCCAGAACCTGCCATAAGTGGCATTCGACATGCGGGGACGGAACCAGGGCGCATGGCGCTCCTCAATGATGATCTCCGCCACCAATGGTTCATTTGTAACGGCGTCACGGATATGGCCGGTGAGCATGGAATTGGAGGTGGTGGCGGTGGAATAGATCAATGCCCGGTTCAAAAACCAACGGACGCCGTTGGTGGCTCTTTGGATGGTATCGACCATGAGCAACGAATCCGGCTGGAGATTCATCGTGCCCACCTCCACAAGTAGTTGAAGACCGCCGTATTGTTGATATACCCAATCGTGGTAAACGCCCCTGCGGCTTTGATTGGGCGAGGGCTCATAGGTGGCGCTGCTTCCCTCCTTTCTGATCTGGGCGGCAAAATGGGTGGCGATAGTGGCAAAATGGGCAAAATCTGGACTGGGACGGACATCCTTCCAATTGAACGAATAAAAAACCTTCTCCGAGAGATTGCCGGAGCGGGAGGAATGCCAGACAATGGAATAGACAAATTGCTTTTCTTCAAAGAGTTGCTGACTTGCCAACGTCTCCGATTCGGACATGGGATAGGGACCGCGATAATAATCCCAGACCTCCAGTCCGCCCGGCTGCATCAGTGTATCGCCATGCACCCAGTTGAAGGCAAAATTGCGGTTGAGATCAACGCCGTCAATGTCATATCCAACCAATGGACTGTAGTCAAAGATGCCGTTGCCGTTGGTGTCCCGCATGTTTTTGCGGAAAGAGGTGTCCATGTTTGAGGTAACGACATTCAGCCCATCAGGATTGAAGGAGGGGACAAACCACATCTCGAGTTGTCCCAACCAGGCATTATACGGGGCTTGGGTGCGGTTTTCGAGGATCTCCTTGATATTGCTCATGGTGATCTCAACGCCCAGGACCTCTTCCGCATGCACCTGTCCGACAAAGAGGATGGCGGGACGGTCATGCGCTACGTTGACATTATTGGTGATCTTGATCCCGTAGATGGGAAGGTTGTTTACTTGGGAGTGACCGAGTAGATAAACCTTGGCGTGATTGGGGTATAACGTTTCATACTGAAACAACAGAGGCACTATCTCGTCATAGGTGTGATAGCAGGTTGGCAAAGGGGTCTGAGCGCCAATCACCATGGCGGCAAGTAGTGTCATTATCAGGATAAGGCGTTTCATTGGTTTCTCCTGTGATCGGTTTTAGGTTGATTGATGCAATTTTTACTCCATAACGGAGGTAAAGGCATGGTGAGGTCTATTCCGATAAAGAGACACCCTTCTCGGGCATCAGAATTATCTCCTCATGAGCAACGGCATTGATGGCGGCAAAATAGATCCAGATAAAAAAATCCCAACGGATGGAACTGGGTAAACTGCTGCTCGGGATGAATAGCAGAAGCGAGGAGAGATACATCAGGAACAGATACCGGCGTCGACCATGAATTGAGCGGTAGCGTTTATATAACCTGCATAACCAGTGAGTGTATAACCCCAGAAAACCTATGAATACCATAATCCCGAAATTGCCCAGCAATTCCATCAAATAGTTATGCGGATTGGTGATCCCTCCGCTGCGATATTTGGGACCTTTGAGCATCATCGTCTCATAATTGCCTCCCCCTACTCCCATGCCTGCTGTTGCCGAGAACATATCCACCGTTTCGTTAATCAATTGGGCGCGGATCTTGACCGAGGACATGCGAATACTTTGCCTTTCCTCGCTCAAACTACTGATCTGATGATCGACGGCTGAATTGGCGATCCGACTGTATTGAGGATAATAGACCGAAAACCCGTAAATCATGAGCATGACCAATCCCACTGAAACCAGTTTATATTGCCATGTGATATGTCTGATAAAATAGTATAACACAAATGCCGCCATTCCAAAGAGAGCGATTCGCGCACCTTGCACGACCATGATGGCAGTTATGATCACGATCAGAATAATGGAGATGAGGTTGAGCCAGTTGCGGCTGACTATCTTCGGTAAAAACAGGATAAATGGCGAAAACAGCAGCATATAAGCAGCAAGGTTGTTTTCGTTATAGAACGGCCCCGTTGGTATTGGAACCATCACTCCATGATACCGCGAACTCGGCAGATGGTTCCACGTAATGATCTCATAGACCGCGGTCACGAGATAAAGAAATAAGATGGAAATGACAAACCAGAAGAAATTATCTCTGATCCATTTGGTCTTAAACACGTGGCTAAAGAGCAAAAAAGTCAATAGATAACGCAGTATCCAGATGGAGTAGGTCAATGCCCGGATATTGTCATGAGCCCAGATGTAGGTGAACAAACTATATCCCAGCCAAAAGGTCAGGAAACCCATGGGAAGAATGTTTTTGCGGTCGATGAGGGGATTGTCTGGTTTTAAAAGCACCCAGACCAGACCCAAAAATACGCTGATGACAAACCCTGCTAGCGCGAGATGGTAATATACCTGAAAAAACTCCAGGAAAGCCTGGAGGATGAAGAAGAAGAGAAAGATCTGTTTGAGTTGTTTCATTCCCTTAGATCATCTGAAACACCGGATCGCATCAGTTCCCCCATCATTATGATCCATTATCTTTGATGCCATGACGGAGCGTTCTGAATATTTTGCTGACACTTTCCCGGTTTTGCACGAAGATCCGCTCTTTTACCACCGCCATTAGGCAGACCAGGATAAAGGCGGCAAAGGTAATGACAATAACCGTCAGGGCACGTTTGGGACGTGATCTGATGCCGGCGATCTGGGGACTGTCCAATACTTCAAACACCGGCATATCCTTCAATTCTTCCAGTTTGGCGAGTTCATATTGCGGATAGAGCAGTTCGAAGACCTTCTTCTTGATCTCGAGGTTGAGCATCAATTGGGCATATCTCAGTCCAATGGCGGGTATCTTGTCGATCTGAACGATATACTTGGGCATTAGGTCGCTCCCGCTGCGTTCCAAGGATTTTATCTGGCTGGCAAGGAGTTCGTTTTTCCGCTTCAATTCCTGCAGGACAGGCGAGTTCTCGGAGTAGTTTGCCTTGGCGAGTTCCAGTTCAATCTCGGATTGAAAATATGCCGCCACGCTATTGCTGTAGAGCGTGATCAGGTTCTGGGTCTGTTGATCGAGAGCGATTGTCTGGTGCTTTTCCTGAAACAGTTTGAGGGCCAATGCCAGAGAATCGATATCGGTGTGGTTCTTAATCACTTGCTTTTCCAGAAACTCACGGTTCAGTTTGCCGCGGCTCATGCGGTTTTGGAGGTTGTGGGTCTGCAAGGCGTTGACGTAATAATCGGCAATATCCTTGGAAAGTTGCTTGTCTCTGGTCTCGATACTGATCGTGATCAGATTGCTTTCCTGGTCAAACACGATATCGACCATATTGCCGCTCATTTTGCGAAGGGCGATTTCCAGGGATTTCTGGGGTTCTTTGTCTGTGATCTTGAAGTAATTGATCAGATCAAATTCCCGGATCACCGGTTCCCTGAACTGCCGGCTCAACATCACCGCAATAAATTCCACCGCCATTTCAGATTTCTGAGTCCGGAGAAAACCCCCGCCCAGCATATCGGCAATACTGCCTCCGATAGTACTGATAGCCCCGCTTTCGGTGATCGGTAATATCTTGGCTTCCGATTTCCAGTATTCGGGAGTGACCACGCTGTATATGACCGCACCCACGGCAAAGATCAAAGTGATAAGAATGACCAATGACCGGCTTTTAGCGATCACGTAGATCAGATCAAGTAGTCCCATGTCCTTATTCATATTCCTTACCCCTGTCAAATCCGGTGGTTCAGCCAGTTTTGTAAAATCGGTGGAACCTTGAACGACCCGTCCTCCTGCTGATACTGCTCCAACAGCGCTATCATCAGACGAGGCGTTGCTAAACCTGAGCCATTCAAAGTATGGATGAAGCGCACCTTTCCGGCATCGTCACGGTAGCGGATATTGGCGCGGCGGGCTTGGAAACCCTCAAAATTGCTGACCGATGATACTTCCAAGTATTTCTGCAGGCCTGCCGCCCAGACCTCGATGTCGTAGGTCTTGGCAGAGGCAAAACTCATATCGCCGGTGCATAACTCAATGACTCGATAGTGCAAACCCAATGCCTGTAAGATGTGCTCCGCATCAATCACCATCTCTTCCAGCGCGTCGTAAGAGGTCTCGGGAGTGACGAATCTGACCATCTCCACTTTATTGAATTGGTGAATACGTTGCAGTCCACGGGTATCCTTGCCGTAAGATCCCGCTTCTCGTCTAAAGCAGGGTGTGAAACCGACATACTTGACCGGCAGCGACTTATGAGACATGATCTCGTCGGCGTGAAGATTGGTGATCGGCACTTCCGCCGTGGGTATCAGCCAAAGGTCATCTTTTTCCACGTGATACATATCGCTTTCCAGTTTGGGCAGTTGCCCGGCTCCGGTCATCGCTTTGCGGTTCACGATAAAAGGTGCCCAGATTTCGGTGTAGCCATGCTTTTGGATATGATACTGAAGCATAAAGTTGATCAACGCCCGTTCGATGGCGGCACCCTGTCCGATATAGACCGGAAATCCGCTACCGCTAACCTTGGCGCCGCGTTGCAGATCCAGCAGAGCGTTCTTCTCCGCCAGTTCCAGATGATCGACCGGCGAGAAATCAAATGCCTGTTTTGTCCCCCATTCCCTGATAAGGCGGTTGGATGTTTCGGAAGTGCCGACCGTGACCTCGGGATGGGGCGGATTGGGAATGGAAAGCATTGCCATATCCAGTTTGTCACCGGTGAGGGAAAGTTCTTCGCTGATCTCTTTGATCTGTTGCGCCACCTTACCCATCTCGGCGATCAATCCGGCGGCATCCTCTCCGGTTTTCTTCTTTTGGGCGATCAGAGCGGAGACCTTGTTCTGACTGGCTTTAAGCGTTTCAAACTGAAATTGCAGTTTGCGCCGTTGCTCATCCAGAGCGATGATGGCGTCGATATCGACTTTCTCGTTTTTATTGGCGACCGCTGTTTTTACCTGTTCGGCATTGTCCCTGAGGAACCTGATGTCTATCATCGGGGCTTGTCTCCTTTAGCGTGACGGAGCATTCCGCTGCTCCGTCCTTTGTTTGATCAGATCAGCCGCTGTCTGTATCATGGCGGCAAATTGTTCAAAGTCCAATGATGCGCCGCCAATCAGACCGCCATCGATATCTGCCTGGCTGAGCAGTTCCACGATGTTATCCGGCTTGACGCTCCCGCCATAGAGGATATGCAAACCGGTGGCAAGATCCGCCTTATAATTATCGGCAAACCATTGCCGGATAAGATGATGCACTTCCTGTGCCTGTTGCGGGGTGGCAGTTCTGCCAGTGCCGATCGCCCAGACAGGCTCATAGGCGACAATGACCTTCCCGCTGTCCGCCAGTTCTATGTCGGCAAAGCAGCCTTGCAACTGGTTCAGGACGACCTTTGCGGTCTCGCCGGAATCACGCTGCTCCAAGGTCTCGCCGATACAGACGATAGGCGTGATCTGATGCTCAAAGAGACGCTGCATCCGTTCTTTGACGGTGGCATCGGTATCGTGATGATATTGCCGTCTTTCGGAGTGACCGATGATGCAATAAGGCACCTGGATCGAGGATAGCATTGCCGCACTGACCTCACCGGTAAAAGCGCCGTTGTGCCTGAAACTTACTTCCTGGGCAGCTACCGCCACCGGACTATTCTCCGTGATGCTAACCGCTTCGCATAAGTATGGGTAGGGAGGGGCGATCAGGATGCGGACAGCAGGCGGGTCCAACCGCGTGGCAAATCCTGCCACCTGTCCGGCGAAGTCCTTAGTTTCCTGCCGGTTTTTGTTCATCTTCCAATTGCCGGCGATTATAATATCCCGCATGTAAACCTCTGTTTATCCAATTATCGCCAATCCTCAGAGCGGGCGATGGACGTCAAGCACAATCTCAGCGCCCTACTTGTCCAGGAGTTTATGCACGCCGTCCCAATCTGCTGGCGGAGGATGCCTGCGGTAATAAGCACAACGCTCCAGCATGGTAGTCGCGGCTTTGTCACCAAAAGGTGCATTACTTAGTTTGCTGAAAATCGCTTCCGCCTCATCCCATTTCTGTGCTCGGTAGAGTGCCAGCGCCGCTTTGTAATCATCGATCAAAGGACGTTTTGCCTCATCTTTTGGTTCACCGGTGACGCCAACCAATTCAAAGATCCGCGTAGGCTCGGATTTACCTTTGACGGTGATCAGATCCAGTTCGCGACAGAGTAGCGTATCCTTGACATAATGCCAGGTGGACTCGCTGATGATGATATATGTGCCAAAGATTTTGTTCACACCTTCCAGCCGGGCAGCCAGATTGACCGCATCGCCGATGGCGGTGTATTCCATTCGTCTTTGGGAACCGATATTTCCGGCAACCAATTGGCCGGTATTGATCCCCAGCCGCGTGCCCAGATGAAACACCTCCGGCGTGGTGACGGACTTTGCCAGATACCGCTCCTGAAATGCCATACTATAGTCCCGATGAGCCAGCGCAGCGCGGCATGCCAACCGCGCATGATCGTCTCTGGCGATCGGGACTCCGAAGATAGCCATCAAGCCATCGCCGGTATATTTATCCAAAAGTCCGTTGTGATCCAGGATGGAATTGGTAAAGTCGTGGAAATAATCGTTCAGATAACCGACCAGCGTGTGCGGGAGCATCCCCTCCGAATGCGTGGTAAAGTCATAGATATCGGAAAACATCACCGTCGCCTCATATTCCTCCCCGCCGAGTTCCACCAGATTGGGATCGCTGACTATCTTGTCCACCAGATCGGGATGCAAGTAACTATTGAAGATCAACCGCAATTCCTTTTTTTGCCTGCCTTCCATCACATAACTCAGGGTCAAACTATAGAGCCAGGCAATCACGAAAGCCAATAACGGAGCGATGTAATCGATCTGGATGCGGTAAGCGCCAAAGAGATGGAAACCCGCCGCAAAATACAGGACAAAAAAGATCAGCACCATCAGCGTCGAAGTCTCGCTGCGCATCCGCATCACCGCCAGTATCACCACAAAAGAGATCAGAAACAGGATGAGCAGATCCTGCCCGAAAGCCGTGTGACGGATGAAATCCTGATTGAGATAATTGCTCAGCGCCGTCGCCCAAATCTCCATTCCCGGCAGTCCCCATGTGTATGGACTGCTCTTGAGATCCATCAGCCCTGCACCTGTTGCGCCGATGATCACATGCTTTCCGGCAAAAAATTCATGCGGGATCGCCGGCTCTCCCCCATGGCGATAGGCCGCAGCGCTCTGGAGCAACTCCTGGAATGAGCGGTAATCGAAGACGCCTCCAGTATCACCTTTGCCATACCAATTCAAAGCAATATCACCCCGATTGCTCATCCGGAAGGGACGGATCGTCTCCCGATCCACCTGTCTCAACGCTCCTTCTTTCGTGAACTGCCCTGACTGAATGGTCAGCCAGACCTGCATCGCCAGATTGGGATAGAGCGCACCTTGTATCTCATAGAAGCCGGGTAGTTCACGGACCACGGCATCACCTTTTCTGGTCAGGTTGATGATGCCGGTGCCTGCAGCGCCCTGGTCAAATTGCGGCAGGGGGAATTGACCACCATCCCAGCGGCTAAATTCATATTTCTCGGGGCTTTGCAGTTCCACAGCCCGGCGCCGGAAAGCGTCATCCACTTCGGCGCTCGTGTCACTCAGGAGGATACTGCTCAGAAAAACCCTTCCGCTACCGGCAATGGCATCGGCAAAATGGCCATCCGACGCTTCGGAATCAATATCGGCACGGTCAAAATCAGGACTGTCGAAGAGCAGATCAAAGATAATCGATCTTGCTCCGATTTCGGTCAGATATTCCGTGATGAAGGCATAAAAATCCCGGGGGAATGGCCAGCCCTGGCGCATCTCCTGCTCAACGAATTTGAGCGAGCCGTCGTCGATGGCAATCAAAACGATACTGCTATCGGCGCGCTCCGGGATCGGACTGACACGAAAACGCAGGTCAACGGTCTGCAATTCCAGATCCCCGATAAAGGGGATCTTGCCTATAAAGAAGACCAGCATGGTGATGACCGCCGCCACAGGTAGGCAAAACCACACCCGTTTATACTTCCTGCTCAGCAATTGATTGATCTTGGAACGCTGCATCTTACCCCCTTGTCACCCAGCACTCCAGCCCGGTCTTTTTCCCGATCCCATTCTCAATTCTCAATTTGCAATTCTCAATTTACGATTATCGATTGCCGCCGGATTATTTGGTTTTCTTCTTCAATTTTTCATACAGATCTCGGATCTTTTCGCCCGGGATCTCCTCGTCGTGGTGGCCATCTGCCTCCGCATTGAGCGAGAAAGCGGTCTCCAGATATTGCCGTGCCTGCTTATATTTCTTCAGTTCATAGAGGTTAAAGGCCGCCCATACATAGGCATCATAGTGTTGCTTATTCGTCTCGATCGCTTTATCCAGCGCTTTGGCGGCGGCTTTGTAATTCTTCATCTTAAAAAGCGCTTCGCCTTTGTGACGCCAGGGACATGACCAATCAGGATTGTCCAGAATGATCTGATCATAGATCTCCACCGCTTCCGGCAGTCGATCCAGCGCCATCAATATATTGCCCATGAGAAATTTATCGCCGGCATTCAGCGATTCCAGTTTCTCCTTGGCGGTTTCCATGATCCGCTTTGCCTCCAGACCGGCAAAGTATGCCGCCTGCAGTTCGACCCGACGATTGGTGGGATCTTTCGCTTGCATCTGAGCCAGATATGTCATGGCAGCGCTGAAGGTCTCCAGTCCGGGCTCATTAAGATACTCTCTGAGTGGATTCACATTGGTTTGTGCGGCAAGCGCCACGAATAGCACTGCCGCCGTCAAGGCAAGGATCTTTCTGCTCATTGTGTCCTCTTTTACAATATTTTATCATGGATCGTATTGTTATCAAACCCGCTATTTGTGTCAATGCTTTTTCCTGATCAATCGAGTCACATCGAGACGTCAGCAAATGATCAGGTCAAATATAAGCGGTGACCTGACGTCATCGTCGGGACAGGATTGGTGTTTCCGCCTAAGTCCTCCCTGCTCCATAACCTTAGTATAACCTTACGGTCGTAAGGTTATACTAAGGTTATACTAAGGTCATCAAGCAAGGAGGACAGTTAATCTCCGAATTGTTCAGTGTCCCTTAACAATGGAAAGGGCGTGGCACATATTATGATCACCGGATATTGAGATAATGAATGCATGAGATAGAAATATCAGTTCTCCAGCACTATCAGACGGATAGAATACGATTTCCAAGCTATCAGATGTTAGGCGGTGGTTTCAACCACCGTTTTGGATCAGGGGGGGCATACAAGCACTGAGGGGCTTTCAGACATTGTGAAGACTTCAGTCCGAACGAGAGACATATGCCAGAGTACCATAATAGGATCCCTGTCTGACGAGAGGGGGATCTCTCCCGGACTAAAGTCCTCAAAAAGTCCGGAGCCCTTGCGGGCTGATCCTTGACGGCGTTCCGAACGGTGACTGAAACCACCCCCTGACATCCGGCAGCGATATGACGACACTGGATCTTGCCTGACAGCAGGCGTATATTTAGCCGTGGAGTCGAGCGCTCTGAATTATTCAATTGTCTGATAGATAATCAGTCAGCCCCAAAAGAGCGAGACCGCAAAACGTCTGGGTTTTGCAGTCTCGATTATTGTCTGGGATAGGATATGGGCGTGGTTTCCTATACTTCCATTATTTCTTTTTCTTTGGTTTTTTCGGCTTCATCCACTTTTTTGATCCATTCATCGGTCAGATCCTGGATCTCTTTGAGCGCTTTCTTTTCGTCATCTTCGCTGATCTCGTTGTCTTTTTTCATCTTCTTGATGGCTTCATTGGCGTCACGGCGGTGGTTACGGATGCCGATGCGGCAGTCCTCGGTCATTTTTTTCAGGTTTTTGACGATATCTTTGCGTTTATCCTCGGTAAGTGCTTGGAACGGGAGGCGGATAACGTTGCCGTCATTCTCGGGAGTGATGCCCAGGTTGGCGGCGAGGATGGCTTTTTCGATCTCGCCGAGGGTGGTTTTATCCCAGGGTTGGATCACGATCAGCCGTGCCTCGGGGATGGAGATATTGCATAACTGCTTGATCAGAGTGGGCTGACCGTAGTAATTGATGCGGATATCGTCCAGGACAGAGGTGCTTGCTCTGCCGGTGCGAACTTTGGCGAATTGATGCAAGAGCGAGTCAAATGCTTTCTGCATCTTGTCATTGGTTGGTGTTTTTATCACTTCCATTATTTGTTTCCTTTGGGTTATCCTACGGATGGATGTAAGTGCCTGTTTCGCTGTTGACGATGGCTTGCACGAGATTGCCCGGCTTGCCGATATTAAAGATCTTGAGCGGCATATTACTTTCCTGTGCCAGGGCAAAAGCGGTCATATCCATCACGCCAAGTTTCTGATCCAGACACTCCTGATAGGTGGCGGAGGAGATGAGGTTCGCATGGGGATTGAGCGCTGGGTCATCATCGTAGAGTCCATCGACCTTGGTGCCTTTGAGCACGATATCAAAGCCGAGTTCAACGGCACGGAGCACCGCAGCGGTATCGGTGGTGAAATAGGGATTACCGGTGCCGCCGCAAAGGAAGCAGATGCGCCCTTCCTGGAGCGCTTTATGTGCTGCCGCCGGGCTGTAGTGCCTGACGATCTTGTCCATATCGAGCGCACTCAACGCCACCGCAGGATAATTCTTGTTGTTCAGGATCTCAGCCAGATAGAGCGCATTCTGCACGGTCGCCATCATCCCGATATTATCGAGCACGATACGGTTCAAACTCTGGTTTTTCCACTTGCCGCCGCGAAATATATTCCCGCCGCCGAGGACGATCGCCAGGGAATAGCCGAGTTTCTTAACTTCGATGATCTCATCCGTAAGGGCATCGATCACCTCATCGTCATAGCCATGTCCCTTCGCTCCGGCAAGGATTTCGCCGCTGAGTTTGAGCATCACGTGATGCACTTTTTCGGGCTGGTATCCGCTCATAATCATCTCCGGTATTATTCACTGATGCTATAGCGAACGAAGCGTGCTATCCGGATGTTCTCGCCCATGGAGGCGATGGCGTCGGTGATGAGTGATTTTACGGTGCGGTTCTGGTCTTTGATCAGTTCCTGTTCCATTAAGGTATGCTCCTCACAGAACTTACGGATGTGACCTTCGACGATGCGCTCGATGATCTCCGGTTTCTTGCCGTCGTTGATCGCTTTATTGCGGGCGATCTCCTGTTCGCGGGCTATGACCTCGGGATCGATCTGTTCTTTGCTGATCGCCAGGGGGTTGGTGGCGGCGATCTGCATTGCCAGTTCCTTTGCCAGTTCTTTGAAAGCATCGGTGCGAGCGACGAAATCGGTCTCGCAATTGAGTTCGATCAAGACGCCGACCTTGAAATTGTAGTGGATATAACTGAATATGATCCCTTCCCGGGTTACGCGGGCGGACTTGGCATCCGCTTTGCTGATCCCTCTCTCGCGTAAATACCTGATGGCGGCATCCATATCGCTGTTGCACTCGGCAAGGGCTTTGCGGCATTCCATCATGCCTACTCCGGTGCGCTCACGCAATTCCTTTACCATTGCTGCTGTAATCTCAGCCATTGTATTCTCCTTGTATTGAAAAAGTGTTATAACTCTTCGATCTCTGGCTCGTCCGCGGGTATCTCGATCTCGACGGGCATTTCTTCGGGTTCTCCTTCCTCGGCGACTATCGCTGCCTCCGCTACGGCGGCGCCTTCGCTGGCAAGGCCTTTGCCTTCATTGACGGCATTGGCCATGACATCGGAGATCAAACTGATGGCGCGGGTGGCGTCGTCATTGGAAGGGATGATATAATCCACGAGGTCGGGATCGCAATTGGTATCGACCATGCCGATGATGGGGATATTCAGGATGCGGGCTTCGTGAATGGCGATCTTTTCATGATCGGTATCGACCACAAACAGGGCTCCGGGCAGGGCGTCCATGTCCCGGATACCGCCGAGCGCTTCTTCGATCTTGTCGTGCTTACGCTTCATCCGCTGTGCCTCGAGTTTGGTATAACTGTTGATGGTGCCATCGGCGACGATCTGCTCATAATACTTCATCTTATCAATGCTCTGACGGATGGTCGCCATATTGGTCAGCATACCGCCATACCAACGGTTATTGACATAGAAGACGCCTGCTTTTTTCGCCGTTTCCCTGATAGCGGACTGGGCTTGCTTTTTCGTGCCGACAAAAAGGATATATTCATTGCGCTGGGCAACGTCCTTTAAAAACTGATATGCCTCATTGATGGCATCGACCGTCTGTTTGAGGTCGATTATGTGAATCCCGTTGCGCTTGATGAAGATATACTTCTTCATCTTGGGATTCCACTTGAAGGTCTGGTGTCCAAAGTGGACGCCGGCTTCCAAGAGTTGTTTCATCGAAACTACTGACATTCAATACTCCTTGATTGATACGGTTTGTCCAATGCAAGTGATCTACGCAATTCAGAGGGCTGATATTGTCGCCCCCACCGCCTTGCAACTCGTGCTTGCATGTTTCTTGGGTTTTGGGTTTGCCTTATCCGGGGGTGGCCTGTCATCCGGGGTGAAAACTCTCTGGCGGAGTGGCTCCATCCCACGGGATAGAACCACAAATCCCGCTTAACGTTTGGAAAACTGGAATCTCTTTCTGGCTTTCGGACGACCCGACTTCTTGCGCTCGACCATACGAGGGTCACGGGTCAGATAACCGAGTTGCTTTAACTGGGATTTGAGATTTTCGTCATAACTAACCAAGGCGCGGGCGATCCCGTGACGGATGGCTCCTGCCTGACCGCTCAACCCGCCTCCATAGACATTGATATGGACGTCAAATCGGTCGCTCATGCCAACGGTGTTCAAGGGTTGTTCCACGACCATCTCCAAGGTCTCGCGCTTCATATAGCGCTTCATCGGGACATCATTGATCATCCGCTTGCCCGTTCCCGGGGTAAGACGCACTCTGGCAATGGCGTTCTTTCTTCTGCCAACGGCGATAAAGTTTTGCATAATCTCCTTTTACTCCTTAAAAAACAAGTTCTTCCGGCTGCTGAGCCTCATGAGGATGATCGCCGCCGGTATAAACCTTAAGTTTTTTGAACATTGCGCGTCCCAATGTATTCTTCGGCAACATACCTTTGACCGCATGCTCGATGATCCGCTCGGGATGCTTTTCCATCATTCGTGCATAGGACACTTCTTTCAGTCCGCCGGGATAGCCGCTGTAACTCCGATACACCTTCTGCTCGGCTTTCAAACCGCTCACCCTGACCTTCTCCGCATTGATCACTATCACAAAATCGCCGCAATCAATATTCGGAACAAAGTAGGGTTTGTTTTTGCCGCGCAGAATCGATGCGATCTGAGTGGATAGTCGGCCCAAGGGTTTGTCCGCTGCATCTACTACGTACCAAGCGCGCTTAATGTCGCTTGGACTTGGCGTTAGGGTCTTCATCAATTCTCCTTACACGCATATTTTTTTGTGAGTGTACCACGATTTTGAACTCCCTTTGAGTGTCAAGCAGAAACTCTTTATCAGCCCTTCCCTCAGGCAAGAAACGTTAGATTCTTTCGTCACGAGTTTGACAAAAAACTACCCTGTAGATAACGGCACTCACTATATGGAAAGGGAGTTTATAATGTTGCCAAGCAGGCATAGACATGAAAGAGCGTTGCACATACTGGAATCACCAAATTTCGAGACCGTGAAAAAACAATAACTTCTCTCCTTCCAGTGCAGTCAGTTTTAGCTGAGGATTACGCCTGTCAGATAGTTTGGATACTCGTTGAGTCAACCGCTGTGAGTTGTTCAACGGTCTCAAGAAGGTTTAGATTCACGCGGAATAGTGCTTTTTCCTTAGTCCTCCCTGCTTCATAACCTTAGTATAACCTTACGGTCGTAAGGTTATACTAAGGTTATACTAAGGTTATCAAGCAAGGAGGATAGTTTTAAGTCAACTCTCTGAATTATTCAACGGCCTTATTGATTGATCCGATCTCCGGGATATAGACCTTGTAGCCCTCTTACTTAGGTGGGAGGGGGGGCTGCTTTGGGTGCAGGGTTTAGAATGGTTAAGAAGGTTGAGGAAGTAATGGTCACACGGCTTGGACGGATGGGATTTCCGTTCCATATTTACATCCGTTCGATCCGTTGCATCCATCCATTCCACGTTCCATCATTTCTTCAACCCGTTCGTGTGATTGATGTAATTCCTGGCCGGCTTTTTTTGCGTGTAGTTTCGTGGTTTCGTGGTTGATGGAGCATGGAGAGCGTTCTTGCCTTCCGGTCGTCTTCCTCTCGGTTTAACTTCGCGTTCGTTTCGCGTGCTCGAAACCATCTCGAAGCGAACTTGAGATCAAGATGGGACAAAAGATCAGGGGAGGCAGGTGCAGAGGTCGGCCAAAATGTTCGGATTTTACGTCCTTAGGGAGGGTGAGGGCTGGATGTCTGGTTTTGTGTTTGTTGGCAAAAACGCTGATTATCAGTGGCTTGGGGGGTATGCTAAGCAGATTTTTCTTGACATAAAACCTAATGGATTATTTGGTATGACTTTATTGAATGACCAGCGGTTTTTATCGCAGATAAAAGATATATCAAAAAGGAGAACAACAATGACAAAAGCAGATTTGGTCAAGATCATCTCGGAAAACACCGGTATCATCCGCAAGGACGTGGCAGTAGTCGTTGACGAACTGCTCAAATCGATCAAAGACAGTTTGAGTGAAGGTAACCACATCGAAGTCCGTGGCTTTGGCACATTCAAATTGAAGACTCGCAAACCGCGCATGGGCCGCAATCCCAAGACCGACGAGAAAGTGCCTGTTCCGGAAAGAACGGTTCCCACCTTCAAGTTTTCCCGTGAGTTCAAGTTATCAGTCATCGACGTCAAAAACAAGTAGTAAGGTAGAGGATAGAGAATGCCTTGCGGGAAAAAGCGTAAAAGACACAAAATAGCGACTCATAAGAGAAAGAAGCGACTTCGCAAGAACCGTCATAAGAAGAAGTAATCTTACCAGACCGAATAAGTCCGCTATAACCAAATATCACAGGAAGCCGGGTATTGGATTGATAACCGGCTTCCCTATTATATTGATCACTGACCTCAGTTCAGTTTTCCTTGACAAAACAATGAGACGAATTTTACTTCGCTATGGAGAATCTGTTAATGATCGAGATAATTAGTGAAAAATGCGTCGGCTGCGGCTTGTGTATCAAAGCCTGTGCCTATGATGCGATAAGTTTGAAGGACAGACTCGCCGAGATCGATCTGGCAAAATGCACATTGTGTAATGCCTGCGTCCAAGCCTGCCCCTTTGATGCCATCATCATCCGCCGCCTTCGGCAAGACCAGATCGACAAGAGCATGTATCAAGGCGTGTGGGTATTTGCCGAACAGCGTGACAATATGATCACTCCCGTAGTCTTTGAACTTTTGGGCAAGGGGCGTGACCTTGCCGATCAGATGGAGACGGAACTTAGTGCGGTCATATTGGGCGAGGGAGTTTCTGCTTTGACGGGGGAATTGATCGCTGCCGGAGCGGATCAGGTGATCTGCATTGACGATCCGGCGCTCAGACACTTCCGGGATGAAAAGTATGCCAAAGCAATGGCCATCCTGGCAGAAAAATACCGTCCTTCCATCATCCTTGCCGGCGCAACGGTCATCGGCAGATCTTTTATCCCGCGCGTGGCGGTCTTGCTCAAGACGGGACTGACCGCTGACTGCACCGGATTGGAACATGACAGCGAGACGGGAAACCTATTGCAAACGCGTCCTGCCTTCGGTGGAAATATCATGGCGACGATCGTAACCCCCAATCACCGTCCGCAAATGGCGACCGTCCGTCACAAAGTGATGGATCCTTTGCCGCCGGATCCGAATCGCTCCGGCATCGTTATCGAAGAACAGATAAGTTTTGACTTGGATGAGGACCAGACGCAATGGCTCGGCTTTGAGCGGGAAAAGACGCAACTCATCAATATCACTGAAGCGAATATCATCGTCTCCGGCGGTCGTGGCATGAAAGAAGCGAAGAATTTTGTCATGCTGGAAGACCTGGCAGCAGCGCTGGGTGGAGCTGTCGGTGCTTCCCGCGCCGCTGTGGATGCCGGATGGATACCCTATTCGCATCAGGTGGGTCAGACGGGCAAGACGGTCAAACCCAGGATCTATATCACCGCCGGCATTTCCGGCGCCATCCAACATCTGGCGGGAATGTCCTCCTCGGATTATATCATAGCTATCAATAAAGACCCCGGTGCACCTATATTCAAGATCGCCGATCTGGGGATCGTGGGCGATCTGTTTGAGATCATCCCGATACTTATCAAAAGAATAAAAGAAATAAGATCATGATCATCAAACCTGCGGTCAGCGTCATAAGCGCTGATCGAGTAGACTTTTTAATTGATTTGCATCTTCAGGCGATGGTAAAAGATGCTGCGCCGCTGTCCCTGAGCGTCGAGAAATCGATCGCCTATACTCTTCTGATCAATGCGCATGACCATCTGATCGGCAATTGGTTCCCCCGGGCAGGAGATAATCGTCCCTACCCCAATTCGCACATCTGGGTGCAAGATATGAAGAATTCATATGCCTACACCGAACGCAATCAATTCTGGATCAACGACGGGTCATTCGATCTCTCCGGCAAGTCCGCCCTCCTCCTTGCCACCCTGGGTGCTTACAAAAACCTCTTCTCCGGCTGTGGGATCGTGCATGATCACGCACCCATCCAGGCGGATACCTATTACGATCATTTCCCGATCAAAGTGCCCAGAAACTACCGGCAGTGCCATTCGCTAACGATGGGTAACTGGTGGGGTGGCGAGACGGCGGAGCAGGAGATGGAGCTTACGCAGGGGAAGATGCCCTTTATCATCCACCTGGGCGAAGGAACCGATGATATCGCCAAAGGCGAATTCAGCAAATTGGAAAAGTGTGGTTTGTTGCGCTTTAATACGGTGATGATCCACGGCATCGCCTTTACGGAAAAAGAGATCGGCCGCATCGCCCAAGCCGGCGCGAGCGTATGTTGGTGTCCCACTTCCAATATGTTCCTGATCGGCAAGACCTTTGCCGCCGATTATGCCGTCCAAGCCGGCGTCAATGTCGTGATGGGCACCGATTCCACCATGTCCGGCAGCGTGAATCTCTTTGATGAATTGTCCTTTGCCGCCAAGATCTACCCCGGTCTGGACACCTGTTCTCTGTATCGGATGGTAACGGAGAATACCGTAAAGGCATTGATGTTGCCTGCTCATTATGCGCATCTTGATCCCAAGCGCACGCACAACCTCCTGCTAGTGGACAGGATCGATACCGATCCTTTTGACAATCTGCTGTGTATCGATGCCTCCAATATCATCCTCATGATCCTGGATGATCTGCCCATCTATGGTGATCTGGAATGGCTGGAATATTTTACCGTCGATGGCGACGATTTTACGACCTTCCGAACCGGCAGCCGGGAAAAATTCGTCCTCGGCGATCCCATCGACCTTAATGACCAGATCGATGCCACTCTCGGCTATCACAAGGACTTCCCTTATCTGCCCTTTTAGACTCTGGAGTTATTTGTTTCGCAGCGGAGGGTTCCGATCCTCCGAAGATCCCACACCGGTCTGAGCACTTATGAAACACCTCGAGGTCAGCGAAATCTTTTACAGCATCCAGGGTGAATCCACCTATGCCGGATTGCCCTGCGCCTTCGTCCGCCTGGCGCAGTGCAACCTGAACTGCAGTTATTGCGACAGCCGCTACAGCCATCAACCGGGAAGGATGATGTCCCAGGACGAGATAATGCTTGCACTGGCTGCCTTTCCGGTCAAACTGGTAGAAATCACTGGCGGAGAACCCATGCTCCAGGATAACGTGATCGATCTGATGGATAAGTTGTATCGGGCGGGATATATGATCCTGCTGGAGACCAATGGTTCTCTATATCTGGGAGACGTGCCGGATCACGTGGTCAAGATCATTGATGTCAAGACGCCGGGCAGCGGTGAGAGCGATTCCTTTATGAAATGGAACCTCCGCTTTTTGCAGCCGCATGATCAGATCAAGTTTGTCCTCACTGCTCATCACGATTACCGCTTTGCCCTCGACTTCATCCGGGAGCATCAGTTACAAGAGTGTATTCTGCTGTTTTCCCCCGTCACTTTTCTCCTTCCTCCCGTCCGTTTGGCTCAATGGATGCTGGCGGATGGGGGCAAGGCACGGCTGCATCTGCAACTGCACAAATTGATCGATCTCAAGTGACTTTGTGGCTGATACCACAGTTTTGCCTTGCCATTTCTCCGGAGCCCCTTATCATATGATTAGTGTCTGATATCAGTCATCAGCGGAGCCATCCCGCAATTCGTCCGATCTGCTGTTTAGATCGGCGGCGATGATAGAATACTGCTACAGGGAGAAAGAATGGATGCTTTTACTTTCCATAATCCAACCCGTATTCATTTTGGCGTTGGGCTGATCAGGTTATTGGGCAAGGAACTGCATGATGGAGGGATAAGTCGATGTCTGGTGATCGCCGGGGGCGGCTCGATCCGGAAAAACAAGGTATATGATCAGGTCTGCCAATCGCTGGAAACTTACAGCATCAAATGGGAAGAGGGCTGGGGTGTGGTGCCGAATCCCACCTTGGACAAGGTAAGAGAATTGATCGAAATTGCCAAGAGCAGCCAAGTTGAGGCAATCATCGGGATCGGGGGAGGTAGCGTGATCGATACAGCCAAAACCGTGGCAGCAGGCGTCTATCTGGATGATGTGTGGAATGCCTTTACCCGTAAGGAACAGATCCGTCAAGCCCTGCCGGTATATACTGCTCTCACCCTATCCGCCACCGGTTCCGAAATGAATGGCAATGCCGTGATCACAAATCACGAGATCCGCCACAAGGGTGCAATCTATTCGCCTTTGCTTTATCCCCGCGTCTCCATCATCGATCCCTCCGTCCAGACCTCATTGCCCTTCCATCAGACCGTGAATGGCGCTTTGGACGCTATCTCCCATATTCTGGAGTATTACTTTGCCGACGAGCGTCCGCGGGTAACGCTTTCCATCAATAATGCCCTCTTGAAAACGATCGTGGAGATGACCGACCTGCTGCAGAGCGATCCGAATAATATCAACGCCAGATCAAATCTTGCCTGGAGCGCTACATTGGCATTGAATGGTTTGAGCGGCATCGGACTCAAAGGCGGGGACTGGGCATGCCATCAGATCGAACATGCCATTTCCGCCGTATATCCCAAAGTGGCGCATGGCGAGGGCTTGGGTGTCATCTTCCCCACCTGGATCGAATATATGGCAGAACGCGAGCCGGCACGCTTTACCCGTTGGTCACTTGAGGTCTGGGGAGAAAGCCGACCCGAAGCAGCGGTAATGCGCTTCCGCGACAAGATCGCCCAATGGGGATCGGCGGGATCGTTGCGAGATCTCGGTATCAAGGACGCCGATCTGCCCATCATCATCGATCTGATCATGCAGTCATCCAGCATCGGCGCCGTCAGCAAATTCCGCCGCAACGATGTAGAAGCATTGCTTCTGCTGGCATATTGATCCCTGTCAAATCCGGTTTTTGGGTAAATCCGGCGGTGCCTGGCTATGTATCTAAGATCAGACCGGTTCCGAAGATGATTTCTTCCGGCGACCATCACCTCCGCATTCTGGTTATAGTCAAAACCCATTTTTTCGGCTCAAGCCATCGGCCGCCCCGTAGGATGAGATGAGTAAAACGAGAAAGAGCCACCCTCCCTCGCCTCTGCTATTGCCAATCATCTTTTGGGTTCTGGGACTTGTAGCGGCAAGACATTTGACTCTGTCTCCCCATACCCTTTTGATCGGGGGGATCATCCTGCTTCTGCTCGCTGCTTTTATCCGCCACATCAGCTTCGGAGCGATCATTATCCTCTTTGCCTTGCTCGGTTTCCTTCGCTATCAGGCATCACAAGATTCCCCATCCGCCTTGCAGGAAGTGGTCAGTGAACGCGGCTACATCGTTCAACCGGTTGAGTTTAGAGTGCAAAGTCAGCATTCATCCCAATACCTGTCCTATTGGGTCGTACTGGAGCAGGTAGCCGGCGAAGCGGTAAACGAACGTATCCTCTTTTATCCAGGAGATCGGCTCATACCGGGAAAAAGGTATGCCGCAATCGCCGAAATCAAACCCGCCTCGTATGACCATCTCCTGGATATCAAGCCGCACCAGACCACGCTGAGAGCGATCAACAAACATATCATCACCGAATTGGACGGCGGAAGAGTCCTCAGCATCCCCCATATCCGCGGCAAACTGTTACAACGCTTGGACGAGCGGCTCGGTTCCGGCGCCGGACTGGCAAAGACGCTCCTGCTCAGTGATGCGGCGGAAAAGGCGAGTTGGACGGATAAACTGAGCCGGAGCGGGATGATGCATCTTGTGGTGGTCAGCGGACTGCATGTGTGGTTCATCTATGGTCTATTAATGATGTTGCTCAATTTTCTGATTCCCAAGCGTTTTGCCGAACTCGTCTTTTTACCTCTGATCATCCTGTTTGCGGCGCTGAATATGTGGTCACCGGCGGTGAGTCGGGCGATCATCATGATCAGCGTCCTGATCATCGGCCGCCGGATGAATCGTCCCGTCGCACCGGGACAGGTCTTAGCGTTAAGCTTGTTTGTGATCACTCTGGTCTCGCCGCAGCAATTGTGGTCGATCGGCTTGCAATTCTCTTTCGTCTGTGTGGCGGTCATCCTTTATGTGATGCCGGGTCTTACTCTCTGGCAAGGAGAGGAGAAAGAGGGCACGATCCTGCGTCGTATGCTCAGAAGGACACAATATCTGGCTCTGATGTCATTGGCGGTGGGGATCGCTTTGGTGCCTTTGACGCTGTATTATTTCGGCAGCGCGTCACTGAATGGCGTCATCGGCAATCTTTTGGGCGTCCCGATGATTGCCATGCTGTTGCCCCTGTCATTCCTTCTGTTGGTCTTTCCCGCCGGCAATGCCATCTTCCGCTGGTTGCAGATCAGTTATGAATTCCTTCTGATGCTTTTTGACCGGTGGGCATCATTTGCCTCATCGCTGCCCTTGTATTTGGAGCGGATATATTTCCCCGCATCCTGGACGCTCGTATCCATCGCGCTTTGCATTGTGCTGTTTCTGCTGATCAGGCGTCAGTTCCGCTGGTTGAAATACACCGCTTTCGCCACGGCATTGATGATCATCACCCTGCTGCTTACCGCTTTTCCGGACAGGACGGAGGAAGCCCGGATCACTGTCTTTAATACCGGTCTCGGCGATTGCATCCATATCCGGCTGCCGGAAGACAGGCACCTGCTGGTTGATACCGGCAGGCCTCTATTCCGGCGCAGTTATGATCCGGAGACGGAAGGCGACTGGCTGGCTGACGATAGTTGGATGAACCGGAAATTATTGAATTGGCTTGCCCGCAATAGCGTAAGGCATATCGACTGGCTGATCCTGACCCATATGCATCTGGACCACATCGGCGGAGTGGAACACTTGGCAACCACGCTGCCCATCCACAACCTGATCGTGACCGATGAGACCATGTCCAGCGAGCGTTGGAGATCATGGCAGGAACAAGACCTTTTCCCCAAGACCAATGTCATCAGCATTACCGATACCATCAGCATCTGGATCGAAAATGCGCGTCTTAAGTTCCTCCATCCGGACAAGGACTACTTCACTCTCTCGGAAAACAACCGCTCCCTCGTTTTCCGGCTGGACTGGAACCACGGGTCATACCTCTTCACCGGCGATATCGAAGCGGAGGCGGAAAAATACCTTGTCCGCCGCTACCCCGATGAATTAAATGCCCAATACATGAAAGTCCCGCATCATGGCAGCCGTTCGTCTTCCACCCTTGATTTCGTTGCCCGGGTCGGCGCCGGAGAAGCATGGATCTCCACCTCCCGCCAAAACAGATATGGCTTACCGCACGAAGAAATCCTCAAGCGGTATCGCAATCAGGGAACGACCGTCAAAATTACCGCCGACGGCAGCATTGTGCATGATCTGCACCCGCTGCGGAAATAGCCCTCCCTTCTCGCTCACCTGATAGATAAATTCAGTATCAAGTCAGTGTCGCTTCGAGACCGCTCCGAGTACTCGGGAGAATCTCGAAGCGAACTCGGGGTAAACCTGATGTGAAGGATCAGGGGAGATCCTCTCCCGATCCGGGTTTATTATTTGATCCGCAATATCTTGCGTGTAGCGCTGTGTCCGCCGGAACTGACCTTGATCAGATAAACGCCGCTGGCGGTTGTCAGTGCTTTGTCATCCCTGCCGTCCCACGCCAAAGTGATCCTTTTGCTGTTAAGCGTTCCGCTGTGCAGGGTTCTGACCAATTGTCCTTTGAGATTGTAGATGCTTACATTTATGTTGGTTCCGGTTTGGGGCAGGGCGATGCTGAAGGCGGTCTTGTCCTGGAATGGATTGGGAATGTTTGCGCTTATGGATATTCTGACGGGAGGGGAGGCGCCTTCTCCGCCACTGGAGGTCTCGCCAAAAAGTCCGTTAAATACATAAGTGATCAGGTTTTGCGCCGAGGACATGGTCATATTGTAAAGCGGGAAACTGACGGTTATCACCTTTGCTGCGCCGGTTTGATGATAAACTCCCACCGGCATCCCGTTCATGATGCCCTGATTGCTGTCATTGGCATAGTCCGAGCCGTAGAAATATATGTTTTGGGCAGTTCCGGCGGCACCGATGGATTCGATATTGTAGATGTGATTATGAAGAGCGGAGATGGTCTTTTCGGGATCCACTTCCAGCGGCGGGAAACCCGAACCCTGAGGCCGGGCATAGCGAAAGCGGGCATTATTGGAAAAATGGGTGGTTCCGATGCCCAGAACCGTCGGCATATATGATCCCTCGGGATAGACCGGCGATCCGATGTCATTGGCAAAAGCACGATTGGGATAGAAACTGGTGATGAAGACATTCCCGCCGGCTTGGATATACTTGCGCAATTCACCCCGCACCAGATAGGGGTAGTTGTAATCAATGAAGTCGTTGCCGTGCCAGAGGATGGATGAGTAGATGCCCAGGTCACAAAGTTTGAGTTGCGGCTCGGTTTGCGTATTATAATGCGATATGTAAAAGCCCTCCATCAATGTCTGGTAGAAGGCATCGATCTGTGCGTTGGTCGGCTGGAAAGGATTGATCCCGCTGCCGTTGCGTGTCTCGTTCACGATCAGGATGCCTTGATTGAGCGACATCTGTCGCGACCGGATCTGGGGATGGTAAGGACTGGAATTGCCATCCGCGTCAACTGCTTGGATGGTCCAATAGCGGTAATTGAAATCGTGAATATCGGTCTCGATAAATTCCGTGGCAGTCACAATGGCATTATTGACCCAAGCACCGACAACCCCTTGCTCCAGGGAACGGTATAGTTTATAGCCTACCACATCAAGTTCCGGATTGGCGTCCCAGGTGATCCTGACCTGCCCGAAGCCAGGTTCGTCCACGAAGTTCATCGGTGTCCGCGGAATTACGCCGGGTGTGCCTGCAGATAGGGTGAGAAAACTTTCAAAATCATCCACGCTGACCGACGATACGCCCACCTCATAGGCCTGTCCGTTGGTCAAACCGGTGAGCATATATTGCGTTCCGTTGACGGTTACAGGATCGCCAAAACTGCCTCCCACGCTCCGTGAGTAAACATTATACTCCACTACAAACGGGTCATTGGGTTCGTCCCACTGCACCAGCAGCGACGTTCCATTACCGGCATCGGTGACTGTGACGTTTTGAGGGACATAAGGCAATCCGGCAAGCCGTGCCGTGGTCGCCAATGATGCGCGGATCACTTCCGCACAGTAATGGGGATTGATGTTGGCAACGATATCCTGAGGTGAATGATAATGGGGTGAAAACTCCGCCTCAAAGAACCAGATGGCAGGGAATCCGCGCTGCCAAAAAGGATGGCTGTCGCTGCTGGAAGCGTTCAAAGGTCCGTTCAAGGTGTTCAACACCGTATATTGTTGCGTCATCTGATGCGTGAGCGTATTTTGCGCTTCCGAACCGGCGTAGGGTATCAAAACGACATTCCAGTTGGTGGGTAACTGCGTGGAATGGGAGATCATGTCGTGATTGATCATCAGTTTGATGTCCATCCCCATGTTTTGAGCATATTGCGCATAATTCTTGCTGCCCCAGAGGCCAAATTCCTCGGCGGCAAAGGTCATGAAACGGATGGAACACTCCGGCTGATAATCCTGGCTCATCATCACCCTTGCCATCTCCAAAGCAGCGGTACTGCCGCTGGCATTGTCATCCGCTCCGGGTGCCCATGTCATTGGACTGCCGCTGGAGATGGAGTCGTGATGCCCACCCACGATGATATACTGATCGGGATAATGAGTTCCGGGAATGGTCGCCACCACGTTGTATTGCGTCGTGTTATTCCATTGGAATGGATGCAACGCGACGTCGGTCACGCCCATACGGATAAATTGATCTCTGATCCAGGTCGCCACCTGCAGCCGGTTCGGCGCCAAAGCATAGCGCGTCTGGAAATTTTGCAGGGATTGCATGAACCACAATACGCTGTCGGGATTGACCGCATTCACCAGATCAATGACATCCCTCTGAACCTGTTGGCGCGGAGATAACTCCTGACGCTGGGCAGGAATACGCATCGCCTGCATCTCCAGCATGACAAATGAACCCCTGAGCCGGGTTCTCAGTTCCGCCTGTCCCAAGTCGCTTTGCAGCAGAACTTCCCTCCCCAGATCAAACAGAACGTTTCCCAGAGATCTCAGGATATCTCTGTCTGCCGTATCGATCGGAGTAACCAGCCAGATGTTACCCGGAGCCGGAAGTGCGCTTATCCGCCGGTAAGAAGTGGCGGGAAAGAAACGTAACTGTGGCAGATTCGCCCCTGCTATGATATATTCCGGATTAAAATGATATACTTCAATGCCTTTGGCGGTCAATTGCCGGATGGTATCCATCCGGTCTTGTTCGCTGCCGTGTGGGCGCAATCCGGCAAAATTGAAAACCGTCAATTGCTCGGGCTGGGCATACAAACCGAACCCGACCGCCAGCAGCAGGATCATGATGATCGTCTGTTTCATCTCATCCACCTCATATTTCTTCTCGATTCATCAGTGAGCAAATTACATTCCCAATCCGCTGAGGATAGCAATATTTAGTAGCAGGCCGGCATCCAGGAAGCGGAGAGATAACCCCGTTCTGATTGGATGTGTTCTGTCCTCCGGGGCAGATGCCGTTGAAAGCGGTAGAGATATAATCCGCCTTTGATGCCAGAACAGTGTAGTTTCCGACATATACATTGTCAAAACTGTATGCACCGTTTGTATTTGTCGTGACGGTCGCCAGCGGGGTTCCGGAGGTGTTGTTGATCCCACTTCGCAGTTGCAAGGTCACACCCGCCACCCCGATATTGGTCAAAGCGTTGTAGATAAATCCCGAGATATTGCCATATCCGGTGTAGGTCTCATCGATCTGCAGGACGGGATCGAGGATACGGGTGCCAAATCCGGGAACGGAAACGTTCAGGTAGGTCGTCTTCGGATAAAGCAACTGCAATATCGGATGGCTCGATTACTTGACTCGGCGCCGTGATCTTTTCTTTGCATCCGGTTACCATAAGCAGTCCCAATATGACCGCAAATATTATTACAACAAGTATTCGCCTGTTCATTGTTTCCTCCTTTGAACCAGTTTCGTTGATGAGGATGATGCCCGCCCTTTTTGGTCAAGCAATTTCTTTCCCCCTCCCCTTTATCCCCGCTGCAAGGAGGATGTCCCCGCGGAGCTAAATGTGGCTCTCAGCCAGAAGTCAGAATGGCCGAAGGACAAAGAAATCCTTGACAGGCGGATAGCATGTGCAAAAAGTGAAACCCATGGAAACGATAATAGTGATCATTCTTACGTCGGCATATCTACTGACCGGCATGCTTTATGCCTCGGATACCGTCAAATCCGAGAGTTTCTGGCAGGGCGACCATTGCGTCCAAACCACCGTCCGTACTCCTGACAAGGGCGCGACGAGCATCGACGCTCAGGTGGATGGCGCATGGCAGCAATTTGATCTGGCTCAATTTCCGTCATCTTTTTGGGAGTGGAATCGCCAGCGCCGGCGGGAGATAGTGGATATCTTCCGCGAGATATTGAGCAAAGGAAGGGATGCATCCCGCCGTCCGGATCTGGCGGGTCCTCATAACGGCATCGTAGCCACCTACGGCGCAAGACGTCCGGACTCGCGATTTGCTCTCAATAACGCGGTCAAAGGCATGGGATTCTTGCCCGAAGCGGAGCGCTTACCTGAGATCATTGCGATGTTAGAAAAGACGATGGAAGACGGGTTTGACGTCAAACTGGACATCCTTGATTCGCTGTATGTGAACGCCGAGGAGATCTTTGCGCACGATCGCGTCGTATCACTGGAATTGTATTCCCAGCCGGGATTCGTCACTCAGACCTTTATCAACCAGATGCTCAATCCCGCTTGCGTCATCGTCTGGCTGGACATTCCCACCTACAAGGTCAAATCCATCGTCCGACTGCTTGATCCGCTTGACCCAAATTTGACGGACTATGAGCGCCATGTGGTGCGCTATATCAACCTGATACACAGTTACTTTCATGGCGCTTTCCCGAGGGATTACATCGCCGCCGTCTATTATGCCGTGGAGATCTATGACAGTTCGCCGGGTAAGGAAAAGGGGCGCGGGACCAAGATCAGCCCCTGATTGCCAAAACCCAACCCAAAGACCGGTGAATCATGCAACGAGTTGACTGATTAACTACTGTCCTCCTTGCTTGATAACCTTAGTATAACCTTAGTATAACCTTACGACCGTAAGGTTATACTAAGGTTATGGAGCAGGGAGTATGTAGGCGAAAACTCCACACAGTCCGGTGGAATCTAAACCTTCTTAAGACACTTAAACAATTCGGAGCGGTTGACTTTACTGCGATACACAAACCCTCTGCCGGACAAAATCCGATGTCATTACTGCCTGCGCTGGGATGAGAGATGATGCTTCAATTTTTTTGCGTTCCCGAGGTCTGGTGATTGCGGAATGTGCAACGCCCTTAATATAAGTGTGGCCCCGTACTTGCCAATCAAAATATGTGACTGCTAAAAACTGGCGAGATAAACGCTCTCAAACGCAAAATCTACTTATCTCAACAAAGTTATTGACAATAGGATTGACTTATGGGATTGGTACTTGGGTGGATAAAAACATCCGTTTGAGCATAGACTATTATCATTTGAGGTGTTAGATTATGAAAACGGCGTCACAGGATAAGCTCTTTTACCGGGTTCAACAGGAAGCCCTCAATTATCCTCGTAGGTATATCACGCAATTTCACCGAAACGTGGAAAAGTATCCTCAGCTCACGGGTTTGAGCCATGAGTATTTCAAAGCAATCGCTATGCTAACTATCGGTGAATACCGTAATGGCACAGCCGTTCTGGAGGACATCATCACCTCTCTCCTTGCTGAACCGGATGATTTCTTACTCAGCAAATGCTATTTGGCTCTCCACAAAATACTTGATATCACCAAATGGGGTGATTTGACAGCCCTCGACTACCTTGGCAAGGCAAGGAGGATTGCCCATCGCAGCACCAGCAAGGCATTACGCTGTGAATTGATGCTTCAGGACGTGCAATTGCTCGATCCCAGCTATCCGGTCTCCCGCAAAGAGGACATGCTGCAAGAAGCCATAAATGATGCCATGGAATCGGATATACCTGAATTGCAGTTGGATACGTACATTGTGTACGCCACCGTCTATTTGAACCACAATCTCCCTGAACATGCCAACAAGTTTCTTGCGATGCTGCAGGACACTATAACTCCGGAGGACAATCCCCATATTTGCACTCAGATGTATTCCAGATTTGGAATCATCAGTCTGATGCTCAAAGACCCGGCAAAGGCGACAGAGCATTTGAATACAGCTCTGACAACCGCCCGGGAGATGGATTATCTGCATCTCCTGCTGCCCATACTGATCAATTGGGGCATCCTCCATAAATCGCGGAACGATATTGACGGAGCACTTCTGATCTATCAGGAATGCCTCGATTTGATCAAGAATACCGGGATAGAAGACTCAATCAATGCCGCAAAGGTTATGGATAACTATTCTTATACCCTGGGATTAGCTGGTCGCTCGGAAGATGCTATCGCTATCATGCGCTCTTCCCTCGCGTTGAGCAGAAAACTGGGAGATACTTATCGGGAGTATATGCTGAATATCAATCTCGCTGACGTCCTGATCGAGATCCGGGAGTTTTCTGAAGCCCAAACACTACTCGATAGTGCCATTGCATTTTATACCGAGCAAAACAACAATCAATATCTGATCAATGCCTACCGATGTCGCGCCCGATTGTATGAAGCAATGGGCCAGATCAATGCTGCCTTTGATACAATGGTCATGTTAGACCAATCCCATCAGAAGCACTTTCAGGATAATTTCGTCAAGCAGACTGCCAAGTATCAGGAATACATCAACAAACTCCAGATGGACTATCTGCGGATCAAGAGCCGATCAATCGACGAACGGCAAGCGAGCATATCAGTATCCCATTCCGAATTTATCGGTGAGCACCCATTAATCCAGAAAGCCCTGTCCGATGCCATGAGAGCAGCCCGTTACCCCTATGCTAATGTCTTCATCACCGGCGAATCCGGAACCGGTAAGGAGATTATCGCCCGGATCATCCACACCGAGAGCAGGATTAACAAGCCGATGGTGGCAATCAATGCCGCCGCCATATCACCCCATCTTATCGAGAGCGAATTGTTCGGTCACAAAAAGGGTGCTTTCACCGGAGCCATCAGCGATGCCAAAGGAAAATTCCTGCTCGCCGACCAGGGTACTCTGCTTCTGGACGAGATTTCGGAGATGCCGGTCGAACAGCAGGCAAAACTGCTCCGCGCCATCGAAACCCAAACTATCCGACCCGTCGGCAGCGAAAAAGAGATCCGCGTCCAATGCCGGATTATCAGCACTTCCAATTGTAATCTTGCTGACCTTATCCATAAAAATAGATTCCGTCTCGATCTGTTTCATCGCTTGAACAAACTGGAGATTCATCTCCCCCCGCTCAGGGATCGAGTCTCAGATCTCAAAATGCTTGTCCACGCTTTTACCAAGCGATTTGCCATAGTTTTCGGAATGCCCGAGCCGGTCATAACCAATGAATTCCACGAAGCGCTGTGTCAATATCGCTTCCCCGGTAATGTCCGGGAACTGCTCAATATCATTGAACGGATCTTCATTCTGAAACCACGACCCATCTGGGATGCCGATCAACTGACCGGACTAATCGATCTGAGTCCATCTATCAAGTCCCACTCTGAAAGCTTTTTTCAGAATGTCAGACAGACAGAGTATCAGATCATTCTGGAAGCACTTCAGAAAAGCAACTGGATACAAAAAAATGCCGCCCGAATGCTCAATATGACCGAGAGTACGTTAAGCCGCCGCATCAAACGGCTGGGCATCGTCAAGCACCCTTCTGCCAATATCCGCCGTTTGTATTAGTGCATTGCACTTGTGCAATTGCATGACAATCCGGTATCATCATACCTCCTCCTCCGCTCTGATCAACTGCCCTCAATCCATTGAAACACCCTAACATAAGCACCCTTGCATCATTAAGCCCACATTCGGCATAGCATTTGCTCTTATCACTAAGCATGAAGAAAAACGGACAGGATAAGCTCATGATCAGTGACATCTATCAGACGGAATGTGACCCGGAGACCGGGATTGGTCTGCTCGGCTTCGTTATCACCTATCTGGATGCCCACGTCGAAAACCGGGTGCTCGGCTACACGAAAGCTAATTATCATTTCTGCCGCCTGTCTTCCACGTCCACCTATCAGGTAAAAAAAACTGCTCATGCTCAAATAGCACACATTCTGCCCAAAACACCCTACCGCGGTGCGGCTTATCAAGCTGCACCGCTTTCTTTTGATGCATCCTGCCGGACTTGACTAACCTCATGAGACAGCCCGCCGTCGATACGGCGATCTCCGCTCTTCAGATACCTGAGTTTTCGCAGTTCCTATACATGACACAGATATATCCTTTCCTACATCATACAATGCTTTAACCTGTCTTGTTCCAGTATATCATTGTAATATCGTCATTTCTGCCTTCGTACTAAACTCCTTCTGCTGGGTTTAGGTTTCAACTTATTTAGGACGACACATATAAAAAACTGGGGAAGCGGGTGTATTACCTCTCCCTGGAATACCTGATCGGCAGGTCGCTATCCAATGCCATCCTCAATCTGGACATCGGTAAAGAGGCGGAAACGGCGCTCAAACAGATGGGCTTTGATATGAGCGAACTCGAAGAACTGGAATGGGATGCGGGCTTGGGCAATGGCGGTTTGGGTCGATTGGCGGCGTGTTTTTTGGATTCCATGTCCACGCTCGGAATTCCGGCGTACGGTTATGGCATTCGCTAAAAATACGGTATCTTCCGCCAGCATGTCCATAACACCGAACCGATCGTCTGGAGCGCCAAAGTCCGGATGATCAAGAACAACGCCGAATATTTCGATTTTGCGATCGTTAATCTTGACAGAAAACACATCGTTTCGTTTTATCCGGCAGCCATGGCACAAATAGAACGTAATTTTAAGCATAAACGCTTTGTAAACCAAAGCAACTGAGGTATATATGACTTATGGCTCCGATCTCACCATCCGGCATTATGAAAACCTGCCGGAACTTATCATGTATGATTTTGACGATGACGTCCAGGAAGTGCAATCGCGCCTGATCCTGGACGAACACTGGGACGAGATTGACGCGGACTTCCGCCTCCGGATTCTGGCGGTTGACCGTGTGGTTTATGATGAATACCGGGATTATTTTGATTATGACATCTGGAAGGAGTTTATCGCCGTGATCCGCCGCCGCCTCGCCGAAGCGGGCATGCTGGGAGACCCTGATGAATGACCTTAAACGGATTGTCCTCGACCGCTTGAACGACCTGGCAAACCGCATCGAGATCAACGCCGTGAATTACATCGACCGGGAGCGCATGGTCGCCTGGGGACGCCTCCGCCGCAGCATCCGCACCATTGTCGATCCGGACATGCTCCAGATCGCCGTCTTTGCCGACCAATCGGACGCGCCTTACGCCCAATATGTCCACGAAGGACGCAAAGCGGGGCGGATGCCGCCCATCGGCATGATCGAGGAATGGGCGCGCAAAAAGCGGCTGATCGCCGGGCACCGGCCCCTCGTGCGCATATCCAAGGCACAACCGCAAAAACTCTCCAAAACCAGCGAGCAGTACCGCCGCCTCGCCTGGGCGGTCGCCATGCGGCTCAAAATGACCGCCACCGCGCGCAAGCCCTTCCTCCTCAATGCCATCATCGAAGCCATGAGAAAACTGCCATGAACACCGTCCCTCCGTTCCGCATACCCCCCACGGACTCTGTCCGTCCGTTGCACAAGCCCCCGCTTGTCCGTTGCACAAGCATCCGCTTGTCCGTCCCCCCGCACAACCGCCCCTTACAAAGGAGACTCTATGGAACTGATCATCCGCAAAGGCGGCGCTGCACCTTTCATCTCCACCGCCATCACCGAAGCAAGTATCGATCCCGTATCCACCAGTGGCGTCGATTGGTGGAAGCATGAAGTCCGCACCGCTTCCGTTTCACTGGTCGAGACGCCTGCGCTGCACGCACTGATCGAAGGCACCCAGCGTGATGTCCGCTTAGGCTTTCACGCCCTCGCATTTTATCTCTATGACGCCTCGCCCGGACGCTTGGTCTTTTGCGGCGTCTTGCCCGACAATGCCCGTTCCGTACGCTACTACTCTCTCCATCAGCGCATCTGCGAACTGGAGTTGATCGGCTATGTCATGCTCGATTGCACCTCGCTCCGCATTTTCCAGCCCGCCGTCGATGCGGCGATCTCCGCTCTTCAGATACCTGAGTTTTCGCAGTTCCTATACATGACACAGATATATCCTTTCCTACATCATACAATGCTTTAACCTGTCTTGTTCCAGTATATCATTGTAATATCGTCATTTCTGCCTTCGTACTAAACTCCTTCTGCTGGGTTTAGGTTTCAACTTATTTAGGACGACACAGTTCAGATGTAGATTATGCTTGACATGCAAACGGCAAGCGGCAGCATGAGATGCTGCTGCTCAAATAGAATCTTATCACGGCAAATCACCCTGTGGATCGGGTTTTTAATAATAGATCCGGGAGGAATAATGAATAAGGATCTGAGCAAATTGATCTCTGCATATCGCCTGAGCGTAAGCGCCCAGGAGATTGTGAGCCGTTTTATCAATCACCTCAAATACACGCAGGGCAAAGACCAGTTCTCCGCCACAGCGCTGGACTGCTACCAGAGTTTTGCCAGTGCTATCCGTGACCTGATGCTTGATCATTGGCTGGAGACCCAGCCCAAAGTATATAAAAAACTGGGGAAGCGGGTGTATTACCTTTCCCTGGAATACCTGATCGGCAGGTCGCTATCCAATGCCATCCTCAATCTGGACATCGGTAAAGAGGCGGAAACGGCGCTCAAACAGATGGGCTTTGATATGAGCGAACTCGAAGAACTGGAATGGGATGCGGGCTTGGGCAATGGCGGTTTGGGTCGATTGGCGGCGTGTTTTTTGGATTCCATGTCCACGCTCGGAATTCCGGCGTACGGTTATGGCATTCGCTATGAATACGGTATCTTCCGCCAGCATGTCCATAACACCGAACAGCTCGAGACGCCGGATAACTGGCTACGCTATGGCAGTGTGTGGGAAGTAGCGCAGCCGGAACATCTCTTTCCCGTATTTTTAGGCGGACATGTGACCGAGGAAAAGAACGATGACCATCGGTCCCATGTCCATTGGCATCACAATGAGACGGTCATGGCAATGGCGTATGACTATCTGGTGCCCGGCTACCGGAATGATTATGTCAATACCTTGCGCTTATGGTCTGCCAAAGCATCCCGTGAGTTTGACCTGAGATACTTTAATGAGGGGAACTACATCGAAGCCGTGGCAGGTAAAAACCATTCGGAAATGATCTCCAAAGTCCTGTATCCCAAAGATGATACCATCCCCGGCAAAGAACTGCGGCTCAAGCAGGAGTATTTCTTCGTATCCGCCACCCTGCAGGATATCCTGCGTCGTTTTACCAAGAAATTTGATGATCTCAGAGAACTTCCCCGACAAGCGGCGATCCAACTCAATGATACCCATCCCGCCATTGCGATCGCCGAACTGATGCGCATACTGGTGGATATCAAACGGCTCGACTGGACTGCCGCCTGGGAGATCACGCAAAACACGATGGCCTATACCAATCACACCATTCTGCCGGAAGCGCTGGAAAAATGGCCGATCGATCTGTTTGAACGGCTCCTGCCCAGGCATCTGCAGATCATCTATGAGATCAACCAGCGTTTCCTCGACCGGATCCGGCTCGATGTGATCAATGACGACAATACGCTCAGCCGCGTTTCGATCATCGAGGAATATCCGGTGCGTAGCGTGCACATGGCAAATCTAGCGGTCATCGGTTCGCACCGGGTAAATGGGGTTTCGGAATTGCACTCCGACCTCTTGAAAACACGCCTATTCCCGGAATTCAACCGCATCTTCCCGGAACGCTTTACCAATGTGACCAATGGCATCACGCCCCGACGCTGGCTGATGCAGGCGAATCCTGCTTTGTGCGAATTGATCTGTGAGGCGATCGGCGATGACTGGAAACGGAACTTGCATAAACTGGAGGGATTGAGAGAGGTATCTGAGGATAACGCTTTTCTGGAGCGATGGGCTAAAGTGAAGCGGGACAATAAGCTGCACTTTATCAAGCACACCGCCAATTGCTTTCACTTCCAAATCGATCCGGATAGTATCTTCGACTTCCAAGCCAAGCGCATTCATGAATACAAACGCCAATTGCTCAATGCCTTGCATATCCTGCACCTGATCTTCAGGATCAAATCCGGCAAGGCACGCTGGATGGTTCCGCACACCTTCTTTTTCTCCGGCAAGGCAGCCCCCGGCTATTATGCCGCCAAACTGATCATCCGCTTTGTCTGTGCGCTGCGGGAATTTATCATCCGGGACAAACAACTGGTAAAATTGATCAATGTGGTGTTTTTACCAAATTATCGTGTCTCCTTGGCGGAACAGATCATGCCCGCCGCTGAATTGTCACAGCAGATATCCACTGCCGGAACGGAGGCATCCGGAACCGGCAATATGAAGTTTGCGCTTAATGGCGCGCTGACAGTAGGAACGCTGGATGGTGCCAATATCGAGATCCGGCAGGCGGTCGGAGCGGATAATTTCTTCCTCTTTGGCATGACCGCCACCGAAGTGGAGCATCTGAAATCCAGCGGTTACCATCCTTATGACCTGATGCATCACGATCACGACCTGCAGGCAATATTTGACTTCATCAATGACGACCGGCTCAGTCCAATGCAACCGGGACTTTTTCGTCCTCTGTCCGAACTGCTGCTCTATCAGGGAGACCAGTATTGCATCATTGCGGACTTTGCCGATTACGCCAGGGTGATGAATAAGATCGATGAGGCATACAAGGACAAGGCGAAATGGAACCGGATGTCCATCCTCAATGTAGCCGGCATGGGTCGATTTTCCTCCGATGAAGCCATCAGGCAATATGCTGATAAGATTTGGGGGGTAAAAGTCCCCAAACCCAACAAATGACACCCTGTAAGAGCTTACCTCTGTGTGCGCCCGACCTTGAATTGACCAAGAAAGCGCAGATCACGCTGATGGATTATGATCAAAATGATAATTCCTCCATCATCTCAACCCCCTCAACTTTCTCAACCAGCACATAGATCGCTGCAGGAGAGCGACTCTACGGGTTCCACGCAAAGGTCTTTCTATCTCTGTCGAAGACCGTTGAATAATTCAGTTAGCTTGTCCTCCTTGCTTGATAACCTTAGTATAACCTTAGTATAACCTTACGACCGTAAGGTTATACTAAGGTTATGAAGCAGGGAGAATGCAGGAGAAAGCGCTCTTCCGCTTGAATCTAATCCTTCTTGAGACCGTTGAAGAACTCAGAGCGGTTGACTCAACGAGTATCCAAACTATCTGACAGGCATATCCTTAAAGACCGTTGAATAATTAGCAACACCGGATTTATCCGGCACCCAGCACGTTTGCCCAGATGTCATAAACAAA
>CAYZZE010000004.1:25652-44309 GCA_964482845.1 uncultured Candidatus Cloacimonadota bacterium | reverse complement strand
TCCTGCCTAGGAAAACCGACATCCCGATCTACCCACTTAGTTTGAAAGAGAGCCATATCTTATGCCGATTTCGCCCCACCCGCGCTTCGAGATACTTCCGAGTACTCGAGAGGATCTCGGGATAAACTTGGCTCAAAGCTGCGACCGGTCATAAAGTGGGAAAGATATGAAAAAACCCCCGATCCTTGTCGATCGGGGGTCTGATAGATAGTTTGATCCTTCTTTATTTGAGTATCACCAAGCGTCCGGTATGAACGGTATCGCCGCTATAAACCCGATAAAAATAGATACCATTGCTCAGAGCGTTGCCGTTTGTATCCTGGGCATTCCAGATCAGTTCGAGGTTTCCGGAGGTATCGGTCATACCATTTGTGGTATAAACCTCCTGTCCCTTGAGATTATAGACGCTTACCCGGGCATTGGCATTGGCTTTGCTGCGGAGCGCAAAATTGGTCTGGGAATGGAATGGATTGGGATAGATCGTTACGCTTTGAACGACCGGTAAGACCTGCTCGTCATTGCTGACGCCGATATAGGCAGTTACAATGTTTGACGGACCGGAGATCATCATCGGATTATTGAAGAAAGAACACACCCAATAATTGTAAATCCCCGGGCTGAGATTGATATCATAGAAACTGGTGTTGTTGGGATTAGTGATGGTGGAGACCAATAGATCATTGCGGAAAACGCGATAACCGACAAATCCCCTGCCGCCGAAGTGTTGCGGTCTTTGCCAATTGAGTTGGACATTGATCTGATCAACCACTTGCAAGATCAGATTTTGAGGAGGAGGCAGATTCTCGATCGGGATGGTCGGAGGGCTCGTCACTGCCGCTCCGGACATGCCATGCTGGTCCACCGGCGTTACCCGGAAGGCGATCTGATATCCCAGATCACTATCCAATATCCGATAGGTCAAACTATTGGCTCCGGTGATCGGAGAGAAATTGCCAACCGTTCCGCGCATCCATTGTATGACGCTATTCCCCTGCTGATTGCCATCGGGATCACTGAATACATAAGATCCGACCAAATCCTGATAGATGACGGGCGGTCCGGTTACCATCACGTTATTTGCCACCGGAGGCGCATTCAAAAATCCCGTTCCCGACAAAGGAACTACTATGCTGGCATGTTCCGGATGATTGGTTGTGATCGTCATATTACCGGTAAACTGACCAGCGGAAGGAGGTACGAAAATTACTTGATAGCTGCTTGTCTGAAAGGGTTGGATGGTAAAAGCGGATGCTGTGCCGGAGAATACGTTGCTATCAAATGAGATGGTGCCGGTCAATGGCGTGCCCCAATAGTTGCTGATCGTAAATGGTTGGGTGCTGGTACCGGTCACATAGGTATCCCCAAACCCCATGGACGTGACGTTTACCGGAGAGGCATTGACCAAGCCTGGAAGGGGATACTTGGCTCCTTGCAGTATCTCTTTGGTAGAGTTATTTTGCAGAAATAGCACTACCTCCATATTGGGAATTTGCCATCCGGGTTGAAGTGTAAAAGTCAAGGGAATGGTCACTTGCCCGCCAGTGTCGAGGTTGATATCCGTGCCACTTGCGCTTGGAGCCATGGCTCGGGTTACGTTGTGGACGTGGGTCTGGTTGAACCACACGTGTGGGATGTTACTTTGGGTCAAGGCGGCATGTAGTTTGACTCCCGTATTGGTATCCGCTTCCGGCTTTGCTACAGTTACATGTACTGTTACCTGATTGCCGCTCATTGTTCCCAAAGCGGATATGGTATATCGGGATGGAACTGCCAGACGGGCGTTCACCTTTGGTAAGTAGTTGTTATACAAGGATGAGGAAGCGCTGCCTCCAGCCGTGGGATTGAGCCCATCAAAATAAGCGGTGGGAAAGCCACTTATCCCATAATAACTGATGCGGCTACTGGAAGCGGGGATGTTATAACTATCTCCGCTGTGATACTTAATTACGCCAACGGCATGGCCATTGGTCTCCAGATCATGCGCCCCCATAGCCGCTCCCGGACAGTAAACGCACCACGTGCCGGTGCCGATCTCCACAATTACTAAATTACGGGGCAAGGCAGTCAAACCAATGGCTAATGCCATAATGACCAGTAGGATTCCGGTTTTCTTGATCATAACTAACTCCTTCGTTGTTATTAAACTTGTCATATCTCAACTCAGACGTATCATGCAAATACAATACCACATTTCAATTATAATTGAGATTGGACGTCTGTCAAGAACAATCTCCGCTCCCTTGATCTTTGATCGGGAGCGGAGTAGTTACTTATGCTTCTTTGGCAAATTCCTGATCTGCGATCTCCTGCATAAATTGATTGATATACAGGTTGTAATACTTGCCTCGCATCCTCATCAAAGCACGGTGGTCTCCCTGTTCGATGACCTGACCATTGTGCATGAGCAGGATCCTGTCCACTTGTCTGATCGTGGATAAGCGGTGCGCAATGATGATGCTTGTTCTGCCCTGTAGGAGTTTTGCCGTGGCATTTTGCACCAGTTGTTCGGTTTCGGTATCGATGGACGCTGTTGCCTCATCAAGGATCAAGAGCGCAGGATCAGCCAAAACCACACGGGCAAAGGCGATAAGTTGCTTCTGACCCGTGGACAGCAGATTACCTGATTCACCCACCTGATAAACATATTCACCGGGGAGATTCCGGATAAAGTCATCGGCAGAGACCGCTTTGGCGGCTCGGATTACTTCATCATCCGTGGCATCAAGACGTCCATAACGGATATTCTCCATGATACTCCCCTGAAAGAGGTGCGGCACCTGCTGAACGTAACCCAGTTGACAATGTATCCAGCGCGATGGGATATCCCTGTAAGGAACACCATCGATCTTGATGATGCCTGTCTGCGGTTCATAGAAACGACAGATCAGATTGACCAGCGTGGTCTTACCGGTTCCGGTGACCCCAACCAATGCCAAACTCTCTCCGGCAGCTATATCCAGGGAAAAATCCGTAAACACTGCTTTCCCTTCCTTGTAGGCGAAGGTAATGTTCTCGATTGAGATCTCGCCCCGCATTCGACGCTGTTTCCATTCCTGGCAGAGATCCACTTCATCGCTGATCTCAGGGGTCAGACTCAGCAGGGCAAAGACCCGTTCCCCCGCCGCCTGAGCATTCTGCATCTCGGCAAAGATGCGTGCCACATGGGATATCGGCTCAAAGAACTGCAGCGTGTAGGCAATGAACGCCACCAGGGTACCATACCCGATCACTTTGGCGATCTGCATATTACCGCCGATCCAGATGATCAAGCCTGTCCCGATTGAGGAGATGACCAGGATCGTAGGCATAAATAGTGCCGAGATGATGATCGCCCGCAAAGAGTGGCTATACATCTGACGATTCAGGTCTTCAAACTCATCCAGGTTCGCTTTTTCCCTGACCAGTGTCTTGGTAGTCTTAGCTCCATGGATACATTCGCTAAAGCCATGCGTTATCTGAGAATTGAACCTTCTCACCAAACGGAAGTTTCGCAACATCCGGATATGGAACTTGGTGCTGATCCAAGCCATCAGGGGAATCACTGCCAGCACCAAGAGCGCCAGTTTCCAGTTCAATATAAAGATTACTACCGAGATCCCGATCATCAGTGCCAATCCCCAGATGAGATCAACAATCCCCCAGGCAACCACATCCCCCAAACGGGAGATATCACTTGTCAGACGAGCCACCAGCCAGCCAGTGGGAGTCCGGTCGTAATAACTGAACGACATTTTCTGCAGTTTACGATAAACGGTGCTACGGAGATCTTTGTTCATACCGGTTTCGATCCTGCCGGCGATGTCGATCAGGAGGTAAACGAAGATCGTCTGGAGCAGAATTATGCCCAGATACAAAGCGGCAAATTCCCTCAATCCATCAAAGATCCCCGGTATGATCATGTGATCGATAGCGTGCTTAGTAAAGAGCGGCAAGACCGTATCCACTCCCGCAGAGCCGATCATCACCAATCCCAGTAAGATCATCGATCTACGATGGGGCTTGGCAAAACGTAACAGGTTTTGCCACAACTTCAGGTCAAAATTCTTTTTATACTCCTGTTCTTCGATTCTTCTATTCATGGATCTATCCTTCGATTAGCCGGCTTCGGCCTCCAGTTCGTGCTGGATATGCCAGATCCTTTGATATGGACCCGGCTGCCGGAGCAATTCTTCATGCGTGCCCAATTGGGCGATCCTGCCGTGTTCCAGAACAACGATCCGGTCAGCGATCGCCACAGATGTCAGGCGATGTGAGATGATGATGGTGGTTGCTCTGCCTTTTCGTCTGAGCAGGTTTTCCTGGATCTGGTGCTCGGTTTCGGAATCCACTGCGCTCAGCGCATCATCCAGGATCAGGATAGGCGGGTCCAAAATCAGCGTTCTGGCGATCGCCGTGCGCTGTCTCTGTCCGCCGGACAGCGTGATCCCGCGCTCACCCAGAAGGGTCTCGTAGCCCAGTTCAAATTCGCTCACGGAATCATGCAGGGCTGCTTCCCGTGCCGCTTGTTCGATCTTATGTTCGCTGATCTCCCTGCCGGCGAAACCGATATTCTCCGCGATCGTGCGCGAGTAAAGGAAGGGCTCTTGCAGGACGATCCCGATCTGCCGTCTGAGTTGCTGGCGGTTAAAGCGCTTAAGTTCCACTCCGTCGATCCTGATCTTGCCGATCTCACAGTCAAACAGGCGGGGAATCAGATTTACCAGAGTGGATTTACCGGACCCCGTGGCACCTAATAGCGCAATCGTCTCTCCCGGTTTGATACTGAGATTGATCTTATCCAACACCTGATGTCCCGGTTCATAGGCAAAACTGACATCGATAAAATCGATCTTTCCCCGAATGCGATAGTCATCCGGCAGGTCAAAGTATCCCTCAACCTTCTCCTGTTCCGTATTCAATATCTCCGCCAAACGTTTCATCGAGACGAAGGCGCGTCCCATATCGGTCAGGATCCTGCCCATCTCACGGACAGGCCAGAGCAGCATGCCGGCGTAGGTGCTGAAGGCAAGCAGGGTGCCCAAAGTGATCGTTCCGGCAATCGTCAGATAAATACCAAAAACCAAAACGGCGGCAATCTGCGCCTGACACAACATATCCGAAGTTGACCAATAGTAAGCCAGCACCGTTATCAGTTTCCGGCATTTATGCCGATAATCGTCCGCCGCATGGTCAAATCGGACAATCTCATGATCCTGACGGGCAAAGGCACGCACCACCCGGATGCCATTCAATGCCTCATCCAGCACTGTGGTCATCACTCCTTCCGCCTCATCCGCCGCTAAGAACTTCTTCTTCACTTTTCGGAAAAAGATGTACGCATAAAAAAAGATGAGCGGCACAACGGACAATGAGATGAGCGTCATGCGCGGACTCAAGGACAACATGATCGGGATCAATAAGAGCGGCATAAAGATACCGCGTCCCAGTTCCGGCAATTGCGATCCCAAAAATCGGCGCACCGTATCCACATCGGAGGTGCTACGCTGCACGATATCTCCCGTCTGGATCTTGCTGTGCCAGGAGAAAGGCAGATTTTGGATATGGTCATACAAGGCATGACGAAGGCGACGCGCAAATTCTTCGCTAAAGTGAGCGCTCATTTTCCCTCGCAAAAAGCGGAAGAGATGCGCGATCAGATTGAGTAGAACGATCACCGCGCCGGCAAACATCAAGTTATGCAACAAACCGGTAACCGTCCCCTGTCCTGCCAACCAATGATGTATTCCCAAGGGCAAGTCCACCGGCTTGCCACCCAAAACACTATCTATTATGAACCGCAAAACCAGCGGCGTCAAAAAGGAAAAGAAAGTCCCTATCGCAATAAAAAGTATTGCTGATACAAATCTGTACTTGATCCCTTTACTATACTTTAGCACATATTTCTGCGCTGTCATGGTTCGTTTCTCCAACTTTCTAACAAGCACTGCTTGATTTTTGTGTATTCGCCACGGCTAATGATCTTCCGCATCCACACGAGTTGCCGTGTCTCGCCAGATGCCCGCTCGCTGATCCGATATGGACACAACTTGCCTGTAACAAGGAAAAACGGGGGTTCGTTTGGTGGTTCCGTCTGAGGGTCTAAAGATGGTAATCTGTCAAGACCAGAAACGGAGGTGCAAACGATATGCAGTGGCATTTGCCACTACGCCGTTCATACCGTGCGGTCGGAATCGCATCTGAATCATTGGTTACCTCCTATCCTGGACTTTGCGAGCAATTCTTCCCAAGACCTTGTCCTGTCAAGAATTATTATGGGAGCAAAGCATCTTTTCCCGGATTCATATCCCGTATCAAACGCGCATCTATCTACTGATCAATGATTTCCGTCGCTCCTCCTACTTCTTCCCTGCTTCATAACCTTAGTATAACCTTACGGCCGTAAGGTTATACTAAGGTTATACTAAGGTTATCAAGCAAGGAGGAAGTAGCAAACACACAAGATAGTGGGTATCCCAGGAGAAGGGAACGGATCGATCAGATCATCAGATGGAATAGGTTTGCGATTGGACTTGACACGATATGGCACTTCCCAAAAAGTACCCGCAATCATAACTCGATGCTTTGATAGCGTTTATCGTGGCAAAGAATGTGTAACAATGACTTGGGAAAAAGATGGAACCGATGGATATCAGCAAAACTTTCGATCCCACGCAAATTGAGAAGAAGTGGTATGCGTACTGGACGGCGCGCCACTACTTCGTTCCTGCGGAGGAAACGGACATCAAGCCGTTCACCCTCCTGATCCCACCACCGAACGTGACCGGTATATTGCATATGGGACACGTGCTCAACAACACTCTCCAGGATGTCATAGTCCGTTATCACCGGATGCTGGGCAAACCGACACTCTGGCTTCCGGGCGTGGATCATGCCGGCATCGCCACCCAGAACATGGTGGAAAAGCAACTGGCGGATCAGGGTTTGGATCGCCATATCCTCGGCAGGGACAAACTGGTGGAACTCATCTGGCAGTGGAAACATGAGAAAGGCGACCGCATCATCGAGCAACTCAAGCAATTGGGCTGTTCCTGCGACTGGAGCCGTCAACGCTTTACGATGGACGAAATGCTGTCCCGCGCCGTCAAAGAGGTCTTTGTCTCGCTGTATGAAGAGGGACTGATCTACAAAGGCAAATACATCATAAACTGGTGTCCGCGTTGCGTTACGGCGCTGGCCAATGACGAGGTGGAACACGATGATGAGGATGGCAAACTCTGGCATATCCGCTATCCCGAGGTGGATGGCGAGGGCTATGTAGTCGTCGCTACGACACGTCCGGAGACGATGCTGGGCGATACTGCCGTGGCGGTCAATCCCCGTGATGAACGTTATCGACATCTGATCGGCAAGGACTTGCATCTGCCCCTGACGGGCAGGCGGATCCCGGTGATCAAGGACGAATATGTGGATATGGGATTTGGCACCGGCTGCGTGAAAGTAACACCGGCACATGATCCTAACGACTTTGAGATCGGTCGGCGTCATGATTTGCCACAACTTCTGGTGATGGACGAGCATGGCATCATGAATGCCGCCGCCGGTCATGAGTTTGAGGGGATGGAACGCTATGCCTGCCGCCGGAAGGTTGTGGAGATGCTCGCGGCACAGGATTTACTGGAAAAGGTCGAGACGCATAAACATGCGGTGGGGCATTGCTACCGCTGCGACACCGTGATCGAGCCATACCTTTCCGATCAGTGGTTTGTGGCAATGAAGCCGCTGGGCGAACGTGCCATTGAGGTGGTGGAAAGCGGCGAAGTCAAGTTCTATCCTGAACGTTGGACAAAAGTCTATATGCACTGGATGCACAATATCCGCGATTGGTGTATCTCGCGTCAGATCTGGTGGGGACACCGCATCCCGGCATATTATTGCCTGGCTTGTGATCACATGATCGTCGCCAAGGAAATGCCACACTCCTGTCCGCAGTGCCAGGGCAGTAGTTTCCGGCAGGATGAGGACGTTCTCGATACCTGGTTCTCCTCCTGGCTCTGGCCTTTCTCCACCATGGGCTGGCCTGATGAGACGGAGGATCTGAAGCGGTTTTTGCCCACGGATATATTGATCACGGCGCCGGAGATCATCTATCTCTGGGTGGCGCGGATGATCATGTCCACTCTGAAGTTCAGGGGAGTGATACCTTTCCATACGGTATTGCTGCATGGAACGGTGAGAGATGAGATCGGACGTAAGATGAGCAAGTCCCTGGGCAATTCTCCCGATCCGATCGATATAATCGAATCCGTCGGTGCCGATGCGCTGCGCTTTTCCATGGTATTCAGCACTCCTAAGGGGGCGGATGTCTTCTACAGCGATGCCATGCTGGAGACAGGACGCAATTTTGCCAATAAGATCTGGAATGCCTATCGCTTTATCATGATGAATGCGGAACAGGTGGCGGGTCTGCCGGCAAGGGATAAACTCGTTATGGAACTGGCTGACCGCTGGATCTATTCCCGCTTGCAGCAGGTGATCAGCGAAAGCCGTGGACATTATGAAGCGCTCCGGCTGAATGATGCCGGGCAGTGTCTGTTCCAGTTCATCTGGGATGAATTCTGCTCCTGGTATATCGAACTGGCAAAAGACCGCTTGTATCAAAGCGATGACGCAGGCAAACGGCTCACCGTCAAATATATCCTGTTGGACGTGATGCAGACAGCGATGCGGCTCTTGCATCCGATCATGCCATTTATCACGGAAGAGATCTGGCAATCAGTCAAGACCCTGTTCCCCATGCCGGAGGAGTCCTTGATCATTGCCAGTTATCCTATGGCAGATCGATCACTGATCGATCCCGACATCGCCGATGAAATGGCACTGGTACAGGAATCCATCACCGCCATCCGTAACCTCCGTAAGCAGGTCAACCTGCCACCCGCATCCGATGTTGAGATAACCATCATCGTCAGCGATGATCGCCAGAACCGGCTCTATCAGCAGTATCATGCCTATTTGAATAAACTGGCACGGGTGAATCAGGCATACGTAGGAACGTCCCTATCCAAGCCACCGCAATCGATCGGCGCCGTAGTGCGTAACGTAGAGATCTACCTGCATCTCTCCGGCTTGGTTGATATCGCGGCTGAGAAAGAACGCTTGGGTAAACAGATGGAGAAAATGACAAAGGAATTGACGGCGATCCAGAATAAACTTGCCAATGGAAACTTCATCCAGCATGCCAAAGCGGAAGTCGTTGACAAAGAACGCGGCAAACTGGCAGAAGTAAGCACGAAGGTGGATCTGTTGCGTCAGCAGATGGATAACTTGGGCTGAATCCATCCAGGGATTCATTGTTCAGCGGCTTTATTGGGAAAACGCTTGACAGAAAAAGCCCGTCTTACGCTTTGAGGCAACTGAGCGTGGGGCTATAGCTCAGATGGGAGAGCGATTGGTTCGCAATCAATAGGTCAGGGGTTCGATCCCCCTTAGCTCCACCAAAGTTTATGTGGCAAACCGCCGATCCGGAGATATCCGTATCGGCGGTTTTTTATATAACTGGTGGGCCCAGAGGGAATCGAACCCCCCACCATCCGGTTATGAGCCGGAAGCTCTACCAACTGAGCTATAGGCCCTTGTCTCTCCATGCATGCTGGATGGTCCCTTTTTCCAGCGCTCGGTTTTTTTGTCAAGGGAATCGCAAGTCGGGCGATCGGATCAGATACTCAACCTTAGGGAATTGACGAGCTTATCCAGCATCTCCGGTTTTTCGCGGACATCGGAACTGACGAGGAACTCGATACGCTGTTGGAAACGGTCTTTGAGAATAGCGTAGTATTCCTCCTGGTTGTTACGTTTGGCGGGATCATAGCGTTCATAGTAACCGGGGAGGATCCTGTCTATTGATGCCATTGTCGGGATCATTGCTCCCGGCAGGAGGTTCCAAGGCTCCCAAACGAGTTGATCGGTGAGGATAGCGGTTTGTAAAGTCAGAGAGGTCTGCAAGGGGATCGCTTCGACGATAGCATCGCTATCTTTCCAATATCCGCGAGAATTGAAGCAGTAAAACTCCGCGCCAAATTCGGCAATTTGCAAGAATGCCTCGACATCGTGATATAACTCATAGACACGGAAGGGATTGGCAAAGGGCTCGAAGACCAGTTTGTTGAGTTCATCCTCGGTCACGTTTTCCGCTTTGTTGCGCTGGGTCATCAGAGCTGCTCCCATGGCGATGGCAAGATCATCGTTCGTGAGTTTGAGGATCGGCGGCAGGACGCTGTCTTTCATCAGCCAAACGAGTGCTTTGGGAAAAGAACAGCGGTTTACCCACTTGCCCAGCAGGTCACGGTCAAGCAGCGCTCTGCCGTTGGAATTGCGAATGTCCAGACCAATCGGTAGTCTCTTGCCATCCACATCGATGATCAAGTGATTCATCAAAGAAAGGGCATATTCCCAGTCTGGATGATCCGGGGGACGACTATCGGTCTTGTCAAAAAGGGTTGGTTCCCAGACGCGGCAGAGTTTATTATCCAGATCGATCTGGAAGGCATCGTCGTGCAATACCACCTTACCGAAACCCTTAGGTAGAGTGCCACCATTGTCATGGCTGTTCGTATGAGAGGATTTACCTGTGCCAGAGAGTCCATAGAAAGCGATGGAACGCTTTCCAAGAGCGTGATAGGCAGGATCGTCGCAGGCACTGAAGTCAATCTCCTTAATACCTCCGTGACAGGCCGCCATCCCGATGCGGATGCCGGAAGTCCAGGCAAGAGTGAGAGTGCCTTTCTTACGTTCGCCAAAGTATCGCATACCGAGGTTCACATTGACGTTGTGCTTCTCATCCACCAAGGCAAGTTGGGGAGCGCCGACGTTGTTGTAGAAAGGATCGTCGCAAGACCATTCGTTGAAAGCGATCAGAATGATATCCTGGATGGGCAGCGAGGGGCTCAGTTCGTATTCATCCTTGACAAGTTCAAATGGCATAAAGTTCAATAGCCAGTTGTACAGGTTGACGACATCGGACTCGGTAGTGACAAAGGTCGCTTTGATCATCAGGTCTTTATCCATGCCGAGCACTGCTTCGGCTTTGATCAGCGGATAGTGTTGCATCTGATAGACGGCTTCGCGGAAATCGCCTTCCAGTTTGGTCTTTTGGGAAGCGTTCAGACGGTGATAGAAACGACGAGCTTTGGCGGTTCTGCCAACGATATTGCCGTGGCAGTCATTGAGTACTTTAGCGCCTTCTGGCAAGCCATAATCCTTTGCTACAACAGGATACACGGGCAAATCGGTCATCGAAACGCCGGGTTGCTTTAGTGACATTTCATACGCTTCAGTAATTGTAATCTTGCGAACTTTGTGGTCATTCATCATTGTTTCGGCGATGGCGCGTATCGGAGACATCTCTTTGAGATTCTGATAGTATCGTGCGCTACTTTTACTTGACATTAATCCTCCAGGTTATTTATATTACGTTTAATTCTCTGCCAATGGTGTAGAACTTCTCGAGAGCAAAATCGAGTTGTTGTCTGGTATGGGTCGCCATAAACGAACACCGGATGAGACATGAATTGGGCGGAACGGCAGGAGGGATCACAGGATTGATGAATACTCCCTCTTCATCCAGATGTTTCCACATCTGGAAAGCGATCATCATATGCCCGACATGTAGAGGAATGACAGGCGTGCAGGAGGTGCCGGTATCATATCCCATCTTCTGGAATTCATCAAGCATATAATGCGTATTGTTCCAAAGTTGCTCCATTCTCTCCGGTTCTTCTTCCATAATTTTGAGTGCTTCTAAGACCGATGCTGTGGAAGCAGGTGGGAGGGAGGCAGAAAAGATCAAAGCCCGGGATTTGTGTTTCAAGTAATGGATCAAGTCATCATCAGCAGCGATGAATCCACCGACTGAGGCGAGGGACTTACTGAAGGTTCCCATGATAAAATCGGTTCGATTGGTTAACCCGAAGTGTTCAGCCGCTCCAGCTCCGGTCTTTCCCAGGACACCAAGAGAATGGGCTTCGTCCACCATCACGTGGGCACCGTACTTCTCAGCCAGAGCCACAATCTCCGGCAGGTTTGCAATATCGCCTTCCATCGAAAACACCCCATCCACCACAATCAGGGAATTCTTGCCTTCGTGCTTTTGTAACACACGTTCCAAACTCTTCATATCATTATGGTTAAAGCGCAGCATCGTTCCCATCGACTGCATGCAGGCATCAATGATGGAGGCATGGTCGAGTTTGTCTGTGATGATATATTCATTCTTTTGGACAATGGTCGCAATGCAACCCAGATTTGCCTGGTATCCAGTAGGATAGGCAAGCGCAGCATCTTTGCCGACCAATCTGGCAAGAGCTGCTTCGAGTTCAATATGGATATCCAGGGTCCCGTTTAAGAAACGTGAACCCGCACAACCGCTACCATACTTGCGAATGGCATTGATGGAAGCTTCCTTGACCCGGGGATGAGTAGTCAGACCCAAATAACTATTGGAACCCATCATCAGCATCCTTTTCCCATTGCAGATGACCTCGGTATCCTGTTCCGAACTGATCTCACGAAAATAGGGGTAATATCCGCTGGCAATGGCTCGGCGGGCATCTTTGAAGTTGTAACATTTATCGAGTAATCCCACTTTCTTTCCTCATTCTCTTTTATATGATTTTAAATTGCTTCAGATTTGAATATAATACGCTTACGACACTATAGACAAGATACACCACCGGAACAGAGATCAGCATCCCCAATATCCCGGCATATAATCCACCTGCCAGCACAGTCAGAAAAACCACCAATGGATGCATATCCATCGCCTTACCAATAACCACGGGATAGAGATAGTTGTTATCTATCGCTTGGACGGAATACATTGCTATGGCAGCATAAAGAATATAGATATAGTCCATACCGGATATAAGTATGGAGAGAATGGCTATAGCGAGTCCCAGCATCGGCCCGAAATAAGGAATAACGTTGGCTACACCCGCTGTCATCCCGATCAAGACGGCATAATTCACCCCGACTACGGATAGGGCAATTGAGCATAAAACGCCGACCGATATGGCTTCATAGATCAATGCTCGGATGTATCTGCCAGCGGTAACGTCAATTTTATTGATTATTATAATCATTATCTCAAAATAGCGATTGGGGACGACTGCAAGCAATCCCCGTTTCAGTCGCTGTCCGTCCTTCAACAAGAAGAAACTGATCACCGGCACGGTGACTATGAAGGAGATTGCACCCAAGATCGTCTGGTAATTATTGACGATCAGCTGCGGTAAATGACCTAAAAAAATCTTGGCACTCTCAATGAACTCTTCAAAACTACTCACCAAATGAACGCCTGGGATGCTGTTGTCCACACTATGTAAAAACCGAATCACCCCGTTGATCAACGGCAATTCATTCAGGGAACGCCCACCCCCGGTATCTTGTTCGACCAGTTCAAAGAGTTGTCTTCCCTGTTCGCTTAAAGTGGGGATAAGCCGATACATCGACCAGATCAGGATCATCAAAATCGACGTATAAGTGATCAAAATGGATAGCCACCGCGGTACATGATGCCGCTGCCAGAACGTGACCAAAGGATCCAAAAGATATGCCACGATCAATGAGATCACCAGATAACTCAGGATAAAGCGATAGAACATGACCGCAGCCAGAACTACGGCAATGATCAAGAGATACATCAGGATTTTAGTCAGGTCCATTTTCCGTTTTGAGGGCATCAGCGATTTGAAAGATAAAACCACTCAATTCACTGCATATATTGTTCAATATCTTGATGCCCGTATTTAGTCTGCCGTTGATGAAGTCCTGCAGATCAGTGCGCGAAATGGCTAATAGGACTGATTCTTCGGTCGCTTTGGCACTGCTGGAACGGATCTTCTCGTGAAACATGTCGATCAGACCAATGTATTCACCCTCATTCAAAATGCGAGATCCCCCCAATTGCAGGACACCAAATACTTCCAACTTCCCGGACTCGATAAAGTAAACTACTTCAAGGGGATAACCTTGTTCAAACACAACATCACCAGCATGAAAATCCCGGCGGTGAAACATCTGGTAGATCAGATTCAATTCAAAGTGGGACAATCCTTTGAATACAGGATACCGCTTGAGACACAGATAGTCCTGTTTTCCCTTGAACCATTTCAATATGAGATTGATCAGTGATTTCATACTTTTCTTGATCCTCATTTATCCGTAACCAGCGGAACAAAAGCACAACCGCCATGGGTCGTGGTCATGATTTCTCCGTCCTTGCGCACAATCTTGGTCAGGATTTGATAGGCACCATATCCTGCGGGAACCACCATGATCCCTCCCTCCGCCAATTGATCGACCAATTTTACAGGGATATCGGCCGCCGCAGCAGTTACGATGATCTTATCAAATTTCTTGTAGGGCGGGTATGCCTTCTGCCAACCTTTCGCTCCATCACCGATGCGAAAGTAGATATTATTATACCCCTGTGATTTGAGTATTTTCTGCGCTTGCAAACTCAATGGCTCCAACCGTTCTATGCTGCATACCTCTTTGACAATCTCAGCCAAAAGGGCTGCCTGGTATCCAGAACCGGTACCGACCTCCAGAACTAAATCCTCCGGTTTAGGATCCAGATGGTCCATCATTATGGCAATCATCAGGGGCTGAGATATGGTTTGACTGAGATGAATCGGCAGGGGTTGATTCCGATAGGCATATTCGCGGTATTGGGGCAACACATACAATTCGCGAGGAACTTTGGAAAAAGCCGCCAGCACGGATTCATTGGCAATACCCGCCGTTCTCAATTCGTTTACCATCAGTCGCCTTTGATCTTCGTAGCGCATCTACCGGCTCTCTTTATCAACCAATAGCAGGTTATGTTCTTCCAACCACTCCAAAAGCAAGGGGAAGGACTCTCCCCGGGTCATATCAAAACCCAACGGAGTGAGCGAAACAAAACCTTCATTAACCGCTTCTGCATCAGTCCCTTTGTGCATATCCCAGATCGGTTGGTCTCCACCGATCTGATAGTTAAAACCGTGGGCATCCTCATTGAGGATCTTGATAAAATTGTAATATTTCCGATGTCCCACACTGGTAAGGCGGACACCTTTTACCTGATCAAATGCAATATTCGGGACATTGACGTTTAGGATCTGCCGTGGCTGGATCAATCCAGCGATCCCTTTATCGATCAGATCGGTAAGCCATCTGGCAGCGGTCTCAAAAATATGATCACGATAAGAATTCAGCGATACCGCTATCCCCTTGTATCCGAAAAAGGATGCCTCCACCGCAGCAGCAACGGTTCCACTATATATGATATCCTCACCCATATTCTGACCGGCATTGATCCCCGAGATCACCAGATCAATATGCGTCTTGATCAATTTCTGCAGTGCGATGATCACGCAATCCACCGGTGTCCCGCCCACGGCAAATTCATTTTCCGATATCCGGTCAACTCTGATAGGCCGTCTCAAACTAAGGGAGTGGGATGACGCGCTGCGTTCCCTATCCGGCGCGATGATGATCAACTGGTGGCCGGCGGACCGGAGATATTCGCTGAGACAGCAAAGTCCCGGTGCCTGGATTCCATCATCATTGGTGAGAAATATGTTCAAGTTTCGCTCCCGTTCTCAGCATTAAGGGTTTAATAGGTGACATATCGAAGTATGGCTATGAAAGCCACCACTCCTACTGTCAGCAAAATCAGCTCGGCATTACGGCGGAAAAACCTCTTGATTCGTGATCTTCGGCGGCGGTGCATTCCGCGATACTCCTTATTGAATATGGAGTTGATAATGCTTTTCTTCTTGTGCTTGACCTGATTATAAGCATACTGCCCCTCCGTCAACCAGCGAATGGAACCATCCTCGGTCTGATAAGGTTTATACCCCATACTCAATAAACTGCTAATATGCTGCTCATTGGCGCTCGTGAGCGTTTGGGGATCGATCGGAATCAGTTTGTCCTTACCTTTTCTATGCATTATACTCCCTTTTTTGATTTAGGATTTAATCCAAATCTTTTTGTCAAGGATAATGTGATTACCCCAGCTTTGACGGGATTGTTACCACACTCCTAATGCCATGCAGTTTAGTGCTTTAACTGCTGCGTGCAGTGGTTACTCACCTTGCAATATTCACCAAAGACGGTCGAATAATTCAAAGAGCTTATGTAACTTAAGACCGTTGAATAATCAGCAACACCGGATTTATCCGGCACCCAGCACGTTTGCCCAGATGTCATAAACAAATGTCATACAAGTATATAGATTTTACCATGCACCGACTGAAGTCAGTGCAACGACCAGCTGAAGCCAGTGCAACGACCGGCTAAAGCCGGTGATACACCTATGTGCAACAGTCTTAACTTAATCCTCCTTGCTTGATAACCTTAGTATAACCTTAGTATAACCTTACGGCCGTAAGGTTATACTAAGGTTATGAAGCAGGGAGAATTCAGGAGAAAGCACAATTTCGCTTGAATCTAAACTTTCTTGAGACCGGAGCATAATTCTTAGCGGCAAGCTCTAAGGCTAAATCTGCACAGATTGTCAGAAAATCCGTTGGTATTACAGCGGGCGCTGGAATAAGAGACCGTATGTCATTCTCACGTTCCACATATCTGTTGATTCCGGTATATGCTACGCTCTTCATTAGTTCTACATCTTTGCGGGGGTATGTGGATTGCCCGGTAACATGAACATCCAAACCCTGTACTCAACTTATACTCAATTAGCGTATTATCTCGCTCACACCACCCAATAGGGCATCAATTTCTGATCTTCGGTAATAAATCGTTTGACAAGACAGGATAATCCAAATTCGAGGGAACCTAAACAGAAATGGAGTTCGTTTAATGAAAAATATCCTCGTGATTGGAGCAGCCGGACAGATCGGTTCAGAACTCGTTCCTTACCTTCGAAGTATCTACGGAGAAAGCCATGTCGTTGCCAGTGATATAGTAGCAAATCAATTGTTATCCGAAAGCGGACCTTACCTTATAGTGGACGCCCTGGACAGGAACGCCCTCTATGCAGTGGTTCGGCAGTACAACATTGATACCATCTACAATCTGGTTGCCGTCCTCTCCGCAAGGGGCGAGGCAAATCCCATGTGGGCTTGGAAGATCAATATGGGGAGTCAGATAAATACTTTGGAAATTGCCAAAGAGATCAAAGGCGCAGTATTCACTCCCAGTTCCATTGGCGCATTCGGACCTACCACGCCGCAGGACAATACTCCACAGGATACGATCATGCGTCCTTCCACGGTCTATGGTATTTCCAAGGTCGCTGCTGAAATGCTTAGTGACTATTACCACATCAAATATGGCGTCGATGCCCGAGGACTCAGATATCCCGGGATTATATCATATGTGACCATGCCCGGTGGCGGAACGACTGATTATGCCGTAGAAATCTATTATGAAGCGCTGCGTAATGGGTCATTCGTATGCAATCTCAGCCCCGGCACTTTCCTGGACATGATGTATATGCCTGATGCGCTCAAAGCCGCCGTTCAGATCATGGAAGCCGATCCCAGCCGCTTGATCCATCGTAATTGCTTCAATGTAACGGCGATGAGTTTCGAACCCGAAATGATTGCTGCAGCCATAAGAAAGCATATACCACATTTCCGCATTGAGTATGACGTCGATCCCGTCAAACAATCCATCGCCAATAGTTGGCCGAATAAAATGGATGATACCGCCGCCCGCGAAGAATGGGATTGGGAACCGGAATATGACTTGGAATCGATGACGGTGGACATGATCGCCAAACTAAAAGCCAAACTGAGCAAGGCAGGATAGCCGTATGATTCGTATTGGAGTAGTCGGAGTAGGTCATCTGGGGCAGCATCATGCCCGCAAATTCCTCAACATCAAGGGATGTAAACTGATCGGCATTTACGATCGGAATCAAGCGCGCGCGCAACAAATATCAAATGACCTCAGTGTTGCCCGTTATCCCTCCTATGACGCACTTTTGTCTGATATTGATGCCGTCGATATTGCAGCAACCACTACATGGCACTATGATCTGGCCAAAACGGCTCTTATGGCAGGTAAGCACGTCTTTTTGGAAAAACCGATCACATCAGAACTGGCAGAAGCGGAAGAACTGGTAAATCTCGCAGAACAAAAAGGCCTCACTATCCAGGTAGGCCATATTGAACGGTTCAATCCCGTCATCCTGGAAGTGGAAAGCGAGATCAAGGAACCGATGTTTATTGAGTCCCACCGGATCTCTTTTTTTCATCACCGTGGCACAGACGTTCCGGTCGTGCTCGATTTGATGATCCATGACATCGATCTTGTCCTGAGTTTTATTAAAAGTCCGATCACTGAGATCCGTGCCAACGGAGTGGGCATCTTCACTTCCAGCATCGATATCGCCAATGCCCGGCTCCAATTTGCCAATGGCGCTATCGCCAATGTCACTTCCAGCCGGGTGGCATTTAAGCAGGAACGCAAATTGAGGATCTTCCAGCGTGATAACTATATCTCACTTGATTTTCAGACCAAGCATGCTACATTGATCAAAAAATCCGCCGATATTGGACAACTTTTGCCCTTGATGATGATGGGCAACCCTGATATCAAGCCGGAGCAACTCGTTGACAGAACTGAATTCAACGTCTCAGACTGCCCCCATGATGCCTTGAGCGTTGAGCTCGAATCCTTTGTCCAATGTCTCAATTCCGGCAC
>CAYZZE010000004.1:0-25552 GCA_964482845.1 uncultured Candidatus Cloacimonadota bacterium | reverse complement strand
CGATCTTGGAGAGGAAAATTTCGAAAAAGCCAAACGGCTCACTCTCGAATCATCCCTCATCATTACCGGTATCCCCAAAGCGCATGAGAAACTGGCTGGGCAATATGAAATCAATATCAGAAGTATCGAAGTAGTCCAATATGCTGGAGAATACCCGATCAGCAAAAAAGAGCACGGACCGGATTTCCTCCTAACCAACCGACATCTCTGGCTTCGATCATCCAAACAGTGGGCGATCTTGCGTATCCGGCACACGGTCTATTTCGCTATTTGCGAATATCTTAATGGTAACGGTTTTTACCGCTTTGATTCTCCTATTCTCACTCCCAATGCCTGTGAGGGGACTACCACTCTCTTTGAACTCGACTACTTTGATGAAGGCAAGGCATATCTCTCCCAATCCGGGCAGTTGTATCTGGAAACCGGTATCATGAGCTTGGGACGCGTCTATGACTTTGGTCCCGTCTTTCGTGCCGAACGCTCCAAGACCCGTAAGCATTTAACCGAATTCTGGATGATGGACGCAGAAGCCGCATACGTGGAACATGAGGAAAACATGCAGATCCAGGAAGCACTCATCCGCCATGTGATCAGAATCGTTCTGGATAAATGCGCAGGTGAACTCCAGATCCTGGATAGAGATACCGAAAAACTAAAAAAAGCAGATGCCTCATTCAAACGTATGACCCATGCCGAAGCGATCACCATTTTGCAGGCCCAGGGCTCTGAGATAACCGGCCACAGCGATCTGGGAGCCCAGGATGAGGTCCTGATCACTCAGGATTCTGATGTGCCCGTCTTTATTGAACGTTGGCCAAAAGAGATCAAGGGATTCTATATGAAGCGTGACCCCGAAAATCGCGAATTGGTTTTGGGCAACGATCTGATCGCCCCGGAAGGATTTGGTGAGATCATCGGCGGTTCTCAGCGTGAGGATGATCATGACCTGCTCCTGGAAAGAATGAAAGCAGAGAATATGCCGATTGAGCCTTATCAATGGTTTTTAGACTTGCGAAGATTCGGCTCGGTTCCACACAGCGGATTCGGGATCGGCTTGGAACGGCTGATCGCCTGGATGAGCGGTATCCACCATATCCGCGAAACGATTCCCTTCCCCAGAATGATTTACCGGATTTATCCTTGATCTCGTCTAACCCGATCTTATGGCAATGATGGCGAAACTCATCATCAATGACGGGCAGATCAATCTCCGCACCAACGAAGACCTGAGGTGAAAATGAATTACCAGAATCTATTCTCCCATCGAACTGCATCCATGCGTTCATCACTGATTCGTGAACTGGTCGCATCCACAAAAAACATTCCTGGCTTGATCTCGTTTGCCGGTGGTTTTCCGGCTGCGACTACCTTTCCCAAGCAATTTCTTGCTGATCTATATCACAGCGCCGTTCAGGATGAGGGTTACGACGTCTTGCAGTATGGTTCCAGCGAGGGAGACGACATCCTCAAGGATGAACTGCGCAAATGGGATAATTATCTTGATCTTGATAAAGACCATTTCCTGATCGCCGTTGGCGCCACCAATGCAATCTACTATTATGCCCGGTCTCTGGTCAATGAAGGTGATGTCATCCTATGCGAAGCCCCCGGTTTTCTTGGCTCCATCGTTACTTATGACGCTTTGGGCGCTGAAGTGCGAGGCATCCCGATGGATAACGAAGGAATAGATCTGAATGTCCTGCAAGACACGCTTAAAAAGATCCGCAAAGAAGGGCGAACGATCAAGTTTCTATACAGTATCCCCGATTTCCAGAATCCATCCGGGATCTCCATGAGTTTTAAGCGCCGGAAAGAACTGTTGGAATTCTGTATGCAGAATGACCTCCCCATCCTCGAAGACAATCCATACAGCCGTCTGCGATATAGTGGTAAACCGATACACACCCTTTTCCGGATAGGGCATGATATGTATCCCGGACAGGAGATCGTCACTGAAGTCGTCTCATTCTCCAAAATCCTGGGACCAGGAGCCCGCCTTGCCTACGTCAAAGGCGCCAAGGATCTGATCAGCCGGATGTGTGCCTGGCAACAGAAAGTGAATATCTCACCCGATTGTGTTACCCAAAGGGCGGTGGCTCGATTCCTCGAAAAGGGATTTATGGATTCACATATCGCCACTATCTGCAATTATTACAACCCCTACCTGCAGACCATGCTGGAGAGTTTGGATCGATACATGCCCGAAGGTATCCGATGGACAAAGCCCGATGGAGGCATCTTCCTCTGGCTTTGGTTACCTCCGGATATCAGTGGTGATGAACTCTTCTGCGATGCCCGGAACAACAAAGTGAGTTTCATTCCCGGCAGTAAGTTTTATCCATTGGGAGAAGAGCAATTCAATTGCCTGCGCCTTAATTTCTCCTATCCCTCTACCGGTCAGATCAGGGAAGGGATCAAGCGTCTGGCGGATCTGCTCGCTCAACGTATTACTTGACAACAATCCTGTGTCCATTACATTGTCCCGTGGAAGACCTTACATGACCCGATCAATAATTTGCCATGACAGACTGGCTTATCGAGGAGTTAATAAAATGAAAAGTATATGCAGCTTCGCCATTATGATGATCCTGGCAACGGCACTGAATGCACAGTTTGATTTGCCCAGACCCGATCTCAATCCTTTTAGTAACAGCAGTTTTAATTCCCTACTCAACTCCAACCGTCTCAAGATGTCCCACAGCATGGGATTTCAGGCAGGAATGAGCAGCCAAGGCGGAGGTTTTTATCTCTCGCGTTATACCAATCATATCAAATATGAGTTCAATCCCCGCCTAACTTTGGATCTTGACCTCAATTTCGTCAATTATGGCACCGCCAGCACTGCCAGCTCGATCCAGTTCAATGACGATAACAAATCAAAGATCCTGCCCGGCTTTTCGCTTAACTACAAGCCCACTGATTCCATGTCATTCCAAATCCGCTATCAGCAGTATCTGGATCCCTACCATGCCTCATATCAATCGAATCATCCTTGGTAGGAGTATCTTCCGCTGATTCTGATTCCTTTGATCCTACTTGGCTGTCTGGGCGCTGCGCTGGGCAGTTTTTTCAATGTGCTGATCGAACGGCTTCCCGCCGGCCGCTCAATAGTCAAGCCCCCTTCCCACTGTTCGTCCTGTGGTATAAGCATCCCTGTCTGGCTCAATATCCCGATCCTGAGTTATCTGGCTTTGGGCGGGAAATGCAAATACTGCCAAAGCCCGATCCGCTGGCATCACCTGATCGTGGAGATCCTCACGCCCATTCTGCTGATCCTCGTCTATCTCCGCTTCGGCTTCAATGACGTTCGTTTTTACAAATTTGCCCTTTTAACCTGTTTTTTGATCCCGATCTTTTTCATCGACATGTATCATCATTTGATCCTCAATGTCCTTTCCATTCCTTTGTTGATCAGCGGTCTTGCCTTTGCCCTGATCACCGGAAGCGGCGTGGGCATTATCAATGCCTTTCTCACTGCTATCGTGGTCTTTACGCTGATGCTGGGGCTGTATTATCTCTATCTCAGATTCAAGGGGATAGAGGGCGTGGGTGGCGGAGACTTGTGGCTGATGGCGGCGATAAGCGCATATTTCGGCTTCGTCCATGTTCCATTAATCTTCTTCCTGGCGGCATTACTCGCGCTGATATATTATCTCGTCAGAATTCGAAATCCGCAGACCGGCATCGCATTCGGACCATTTCTTGCCATCTCCTCCTATATCTGGATCTTTGTCCAGGATCATGTGCAAGACCTCTTGCTGACGATCTAAATATCCCTTCGACAGATACTTCCCTCATCCTTGCCACTTGACGCTAGCTGGATCATGACCAAATGCTTCAAAGACCGATGTATGATTCGGGGAGTTTACCTCCTTGCTTGATAACCTTAGTATAACCTTAGTATAACCTTACGAGCGTAAGGTTATACTAAGGTTATGAAGCAGGGAGAGAGCAGGGGTAAATGGTTAATATATTGATATAATAAATATTTACATCATATTGTCGAGACAAGGTCAGGGTAAAAGAAAGGAAAGGCGGAAAAATCTATTGACATGCGAAAGGCATCCAAAAAAATCGACCACGATAACATCATGAGGAGCCGCCTTGAAGACAGCAGGTTTTTACCGCATACACAACGTGCAGCAGGCGTTATACATAGAACTGCTGAAAAATAATCCGATTGTCGTGGATGATGAGGAGGTATTGGCAGAGCTTTCCGCGTTCACCGCGACATTGACACCTCTTTATACCTCTTAACTACAAGTCCTTAAAGCATATCCTGTTTTCCGGCAGAATCCGGCGGCGACTCCACTACCGAACTTACACCGGAAAACCAATGCGTCTAAGACACTGATCAGCAGCATCAGTAACCACTCCAGGCACCGGGACCAGTAAGCGGTCCCCAAACACATTAAGAGGTGTAAAATGCAAGCATTAGGCAGACAAATACTCGTTGAGTTTTATGACTGCATCCCTGAGTTGCTCAAGAACGAGAAATACATCGAAGAAGCGATGGTTCAGGCCTGCATCGAAGGCAAAGCCACCGTCGTAGCCCATACCTTCCATTCCTTCAGCCCTTACGGCGTAAGCGGCGTGGTCGTCATCGCCGAATCCCATGTCGCCATCCACACATGGCCAGAATATGGTTATGCGGCGGTGGATATCTTTACCTGCGGCGAAACGATCGAACCGTGGATCTTGTTCAATTATCTCAAAACCGCTTTTCAGAGTAAGCAGACCAGTCAGATGGAGCTGAAGCGGGGGCTTTTTGATACGGCTGGCGATAAACTGCTTCATAAGCCGGAAGGTTATTGAGATGAATCTCTGGCTTACTGAGATGCATAGTCCGGGCCGGGGGCTTACTTATAAAGTGAAACGAACCCTATATCACGAGATCAGTCAATATCAGACGATCGATATCGTTGACACCGAGGATTTTGGTCTGGTGATGCTGCTCGATGGGATCATCATGATCACTGAAAGAGATGAGTTCGTCTATCATGAGATGTTGAGTCAAGCATCGCTGTTCAGTCATCCAGCGCCACGGGAAGTATTGATCATCGGAGGCGGGGATTGTGGGACGATACGGCGGGTTTTGATGCATGAGAAGGTGGAAAGGGTCATTCAGGTCGAGATCGATGAAATGGTGACCCGGGTGGCAAGGGTGTATTTCACGTCCCTGACAGATTGTATCAATGATCCCCGGGTGCAGTTGTTGTATGAGGACGGGATCGTTTTTACAAAAAATAATCATGCCCGGTTCGATCTGATTCTGGTCGATTCCACCGATCCGGTCGGTTTTGCCGAAGGGCTGTTTCATCACGATTTCTATGCCGATTGCCACCGGGCTCTGAAAGACGACGGCATCCTTTGTATCCAATCAGAAAGCCCATATATCGAAGATTTGAGGCACGTTATCAGACGGGCGAATCATGCTCTCAAGGATCTCTTTCCATTGGTTTGTCCCTATCTGGCGCCGATCCAGACTTATCAGGCGGGATACTGGATGTTTCAATTAGCTTCCAAAAAGTATTCTCCGCTTGATGATCAGGTTGGAACACGGATCCGGGAAAGCAGGCTGAAATTCGATTTTTACAATGCAGAATTGCATCATGCCAGTTTTGCATTGCCGGAATTTATCATACGCTTGCTGCAATCGAACTGAGAAACGCTCCTAATTAACGGGTCTTGAGGCATTTGATACGCTATTGATACGCTATCGGGGAAGCGATCCTGTGGTAGTGCGCAGTTAAAAACATAGCTTCGGAAACCGGGAATGCGTCGCATCAGTCCTTTTTTTGTCATTTGGGCATCCATCTTGCATGACATGTTGTTACTTAACAGTATATGAAGATATAGACAACATGAACGTAGATTCTCAAAGGAGAGGAAATGAGGAGAATATACCTTGCAACGATACTCGTGATGCTTGCCGTTGGATTGCTTGCTTTTCAGGGAACGATCGGGCTGCCATCAACACACACCGGAGTGCAATTGCTTCGCAATACTGCGGACGGGATGACCGTCAGATATTCCGTGGATGCATTGCAATACCGTCAGATAGAGACCTCCGAGGGGATATTTACCGAGATCAATATCCGCGATTATACCACCACCAACGCCGAGGGCGTGCCTCGCCTACCCCTGTTGCGTCAATTGATTGGCGTTCCGCTGCAAGCGCAAGTGATGGCACGGGTGACTGGTCAGAACGAAATGCGTCTGAATCTTACATCGCACGGCTTGCACTATCCGATCATACCTCGCCAGCCTCCTGTTCCCAAATGCCAGGATCCTTCCCAAATGCCGTTCGTGATCAATCGGGATTATTACAACCAGGACAAATGGACGACTGAACCCTTGATCAAAGTGGAAGAACTCGGTATGATGAGAGGGGTCAGGATCTTTGCGCTCGACTTTAGTCCCATCAGTTATAATCCCCGCACCGGTAGTCTCGAAGTGGTCACATCAGCGGAAGTGGAGATCGCTTTTGTGGGCGCTGACCATCAATCTACCGAAGAACTATATGCCAAGACCTATTCATCTGCTTTCGAGACGGTATTCTCATCCATTCTGATGAACTATGCCCCTCCAAGAATGACATTAAATCGCTATCCGCTGGGCTATGTGATAATCACGCCCCAAATGTTTGTCACTACCATGCAACCCTTTATCCAATGGAAACGCCGCGAAGGATACAATGTGATCTTGGCGACCACGGAGCAGATCGGCACAACGACCAATCAGATCAAGGCATATCTGCAGGGATTATGGGATAATGCCACCCCCTCCCATCCTGCACCATCATATCTGCTGATCGTGGGCGATACGCCTCAGGTGCCTGCCTGGCAGGGAAATACGGCAACCGGACATGTGACGGATCTCACTTATGTTCGGCTGCAGGGGACTGATTTTATTCCCGAGATGTACTTCGGTAGATTCTCTGCCACTAATATCAATGAATTGATCCCCCAGATCGAGAAGTCACTGATGCACGAGCAATATACTATGCCGGATGACTCTTATCTGGCAAATTCCGTCCTGATCGCCGGGATGGATTCTTATTGGGCACAAACCCATGGCAACGGGCAGATCAATTATGGGGTCAATAATTACTTCAATGCCACCCAAGGGATCAATCCCATCACCTATATGTATCCCCAGTCCGGCACTCAGGCAGCGGCGATCGTCAATAGCGTCAGCCAGGGAGCCGGATTTGTCAATTACACCGCACATGGTAGTACCACGAGTTGGTCGGATCCTTCCTTTACCATAACCAATATCAATAACCTCCAAAACGCCAATAAATACCCGGTGGTCGTCGGAAACTGCTGTGTGACCAGCGCTTTCAACGTTGGTTTATGCTTTGCCGAAGCATGGCTCAGAGCACCCAATAAGGGTGGGGTCATCTATATTGGCGGCACGAACAATACCTATTGGGATGAGGACTATTGGTGGGCAGTCGGCCATAAGCCCCCGCCAGTCGCCGCCGGTTCACCATTTATTGCCAATCGCACCGGCGTTTACGACGCTTTGTTTCATACCCATGGTGAGCCCTACGTAGAATGGGCACCCACTACCGGTGCTATGGTCGTGATGGGTAATCTGGCTGTGACGATGTCCAATAGCACCCGGATCAATTATTACTGGGAGGTTTACTCCATAATGGGTGATCCGTCGTTAGTGCCTTATATGGGTGTCCCTGCTCACAATACCGCCGTTTATCCGGATCAATTGTTTATCGGGGTTGGATCGGCTAATATCATAGCTGAACCCTATACCCTCGTGGCTTTATCGATGAACAATGTACTTAGGGGAACCGGATTTGTCGGTCTCAGCGGTAATCTGACGCTCAATTTTACGCCCTTTGATCAGCCGGGAACTGCTCAATTGGTGATGACCCGCTCGCGCCGCCGTCCGTTGATTGCCAATATAGAGGTAATACCCAATGTTGGACCTTACGTCATGGTTCAAAGCATATCTGTCAACGATGGCAACAACAATATCGCCGAAGCGGGAGAAACCATCAACCTGGATGTCACTTTCAACAATGTAGGCATCCAAAACGCCACCAATTTGACGGCAACCATATCCACGCAAAGTCCCTATGCCACGATCATCAATCCCACGGTAAGTATTGCCGGGATCAACAGCGGCTCAACCCTGAATATGACAAATGCATATACACTTATGATCTCGCCTATGACACCAGATCAGACACAGAACCAATTCCTCTTTACGATCACGGACGGAAACAATGTCTGGACTTCCCAGCGTGGCATTACTGTCAGTGCCCCTCAAGTAGCTTTTGGTAACATCAGTTTGGTCGAACAAAATGGCAATGGGATATTTGAAAGCGGGGAGAACATCATCATCACGGTCAACGTAACCAATACGGGATCTGTCACTTCTGACGGTGGGACGATGCATGTTGTCATGAACTATGCCAATGCCTACTTGTCACAGAATTCATTCGTGATACCAAGCGTACCAGTCGGTGTAAACATACCTGTCACTTTCGCGGTTACTCTCGGTACAGGTATTCCTGATGGAGAAGTGGTTCCGCTCGGGATAGCGCTGACGGCTGGTGTCCAAATGGTTAACCACACTCTGATTATTCCGGTTGGGATGATCTCAGTAGGTTTTGAAACCGGGAATTTCTCTGCCTTCCCCTGGCAGAACAACAGCCCAATCCCCTGGACGATTGTATCCGGAATTGGATTTGTCAATTCAGGCACTTATGCTGCAAGATCCGGAGCGATCGGACATAATGGAACTACCGAACTGGCAATTACGTTGAATGTCGGTGCTAATGGCAATATCAGTTTCTGGCGCAGGGTATCATCAGAATCAAACTATGACTTCCTTAAGTTTTACATTGATGCCGTTGAAGTGGGAAGCTGGTCTGGCAATCAGGTGTGGGCACAGATTTCTTATCCCGTCCTTGCTGGACAGCGAACTTTCAAATGGGTATATTCCAAAGATGGATCGGTCAATAGTGGTTCGGATTGTGCGTGGATCGATGATATCGTATTCCCTGCTGCTGGAATGGGCAATGTCCCGATCTTCTTCACCTCGACGACTTCCCTGTCCTTTGATAATGTACCGCTTAATTCAACTGTTTCGGCGGATTTTGTCATCCGTAATCTGGGAACCATTGATTTGAATGGATCGATCAGCATACCGGCGGGATTCGTTCTAAGTCAGACTGGCACGATCCTCCCCTCAACCTATAATTATATTATTGGAGGAGGAGTCAACGCCCGCTATACATTGTCATATACTACATCCAATCAGCATATGACGATCAATGATGCGATAATCATCACCAGTAATGACCCGTTTAACCCGGTTCACAGCATTCCCGTTTATCTGCAAACATCCGTCAGTAACGACGATCCGTCCCTAACGCCGGTGGTAACGAGATTGGAAGGTAACTATCCTAATCCTTTCAATCCGGAGACAACCATCAGTTTCGGTCTGCAAAAGGCCGGAGCTGTTCGGATAACATTGTTTAACCTCAAAGGACAGGTCGTTCGCACCCTGGTGGACGCCAATCTCAATGCAGGTAATCACCGTGTGGTGTGGAACGGTACAGACAATAATGGCAGAAGAGTGACCAGCGGTCTTTATCTCTACCGTATGGACGCACCCGGATATACCAAAACCAATAAAATGATGTTGATGAAGTAGAATAAACAGACGGCGGGGATGTCAAACGCACCTCCGCCGGTTATATTAAGGAGTTTGGAATGCATAACGTACTCTCAAAGTTATTGAAATACATAAAATTAGGAAATACCATGGAGGAGAAATGAAGCGCCCATTTTTGTTGTTTGTGTTGCTGTTGACAGCCATCCTGTCACTTACAGCCGAGCAGATCCTTGTATCCCAGCAACCGAACCAGGTTCGTCTTATTACCAGCAGTCCCAGTCAGATCATGCTGGAAATGACATTGGGATCATTTACCCGCAACGAAGTCCGGATCAATGGAGAGACCTGGTATGATCTATCCGTAAAGAATGCCGGATTGACACTTGAGAAAGGATTACCCCAAGTTCCGATCCTGGCTGGCAGCGTGATCATTCCACCCACTGCAGCGATGAACCTGACCATAACCGACACCGAGTATGTGGAATACAAAATGCCGGTGGCTCCATCGAAGGGCAGTTTGACTCGTGACATCGATCCCTCAACCGTGTCACACTCATTCGCTGCCTTTTATCAAACATCACAGAACTTTCCTGAACATCCGGCAGCTTTGACGGAGCCATTTATCATCCGAGATTTCAGAGGCATCACGGTTCATTTCCAGCCCTTTATCTATTATCCTCAGACCCAAACACTCAGGGTTTATACCAAGATAGGGGTTACTTTGAACAACGTTGGCATTGATAGTCGCAATGCTCTTACCACTCCCAAAAATGCCTACAGCATCTATTTTGAATCGATCTACAAGGATCTTTTCCTGAACTGGACAGACGCAAAGTATCCCCAGGTTGATGAAGTGGGGCGCATCTTGGTGATCAAGAACAGTATATTTGATACCGCCCTTATTCCTTATGTGGAGTGGAAACGGCAGAATGGATTCCAGGTCGATGTGGTGGATGTCAATGTCGCCGGTCCCACCGCCAATCAAATCAAGAATTATATCCAAGCGCAGTATAATCTGAATAACGGGCTCAAGTTTGTCCAGATATTCGGAGATGCCCCGCAAGTACCAACCATTATGGCAAATGGTGGTGGTTCGGATCCGTCTTTCTCACTGCTTGCCGGTAACGATAATTATCCCGATATTTTTGTCGGAAGATTTTCTGCTGAGACCGTGGCTCAAATGGGGACCCAGGTACTCAGAACCGTTCACTATGAACGCGATGTCCAGATCGGTAGCGTTTGGGCAGCCCGCGGGATGGGCATTGCCTCCAATGAAGGTGGCGGTTCGACGGGTGACAATGGCGAATCCGACCAACAGCATATTGAACTGATTCGCGGGCTGCTGCTCAATTATGGATTTACTTCAGTGGATCAGTTGTATCAGACGATGGGTGCCACCTCTACCCAAGTAGGTAACAACGTCAATGCTGGCCGTGGATTCATCAACTACTGCGGGCATGGCTCCAATACGACGTGGAGTACCACCGGCTTCAGCAACGCCAACGTCAACCAACTCACCAATGACCATATGTTACCCTTCATCGTTTCAGTTGCCTGCGTCAATGGTAATTTCGTGTCCATAACCTGCTTTGCCGAAGCGTGGCTGAGAGCCACGAACAATGTCACCGGTGCTCCCACCGGCGCTATTGCCATGTACGCCTCCACGGTCAATCAACAGTGGAATCCTCCCATGCGCGGACAAGACCATATCGTTGAATTGATGATCGGCGGTCATATGTACACGATCGGCGGATTGTTCTTCAATGGCTCCTCACGGATGGTCGAGGTATATGGGAATAACGGTGCCAATGAATTCAAGAACTGGCATATCTTTGGCGACGCATCATTGATGATACGCACCCAACCTGCCACTGCCATGACCGCGAACTATAATCCCATTCTCTTCCTGGGGTTTAATTCCTTTACAGTGCAAACCGTTCCAAAAGCACGCGTAACACTGATGAGTAACGGTGTGATATATGGAACGGCGGTTGCCAATAGTACCGGACTTGCCAACGTGGTAATGGCAAATCCTCCCATCCAGCCGATGAATATGACCTTGACCATCACGGCATTCAACCGCGTCACTCTGATTGACACAGTCCAAGTTTTACCCAGCACCGGTCCTCACGTCGTAGTCACACAGCATACCATTACTGATGACAACAACAATATTCCGGAATATGGCGAGGTCATTAACCTCAACTTGTCTTTCGACAACGTCGGCGCTTTTGATGCCAATAACGTTCAGGTGCAGATAACAACTTCAGATCCCTATCTGACCGTTTTGACCGGTAATGAGTATATCGGTAATATTCCTTCCAATACTCTTGGCCAGACCATACAGGGCTTTATGATCTTCATCGCCAACAATGTGCCAGACCAATATATGGTGCAATATACCGTTACCATATCTGCCGAGAATGACAATGTGTGGCATTATAACCGCCATCTGGTTATCAGCGCGCCTTCCTTTACCTTTGGAACGATCCAGATCGGTGACAGCGCCGGCAACTCCAATGGCCGCATCGATCCGGGAGAAACCGTCATCTTGACCATACCCTTGTTCAATCAGGGACACGCCCAGGCGGTCAATGTCATCTCATCTTTGCTTGTGACTAATGTGACCCACGTCGTGACCCCGATCTCCTCGTTCTTCTCCGCTTTACCTCCGACGGCGGAAGCGAGTTTAATCTTTGAAGTGACATTCAGTTCCCAAATTCCCACCGGAGCAACTGCCAACCTCATCCTTATACTTGCAGCGGGAGAATATTCTGCCACCCAGACCTACAATATACCGATCGGGATAGTTATGGAGAATTTCTCCAGCGGTGACTTCACTGGATTCCCCTGGATGTTCACCGGCGGAAACTGGACGATCGATACCACTGCTCCGCACAGTGGAACTGCGTGTGCGCGTTCTGCTTCGATCACTCATAATCAAGCCACGACGATGAGCGTGACCATGAATGTTCCGGCGCCGGGGAATATCTCTTTCTGGCGTATGGTCTCCAGCGAGCAGAACTATGATTACCTCAAGTTCTACATCAATAATGTCCTCAAAGACCAATGGTCAGGCCAACAGGCATGGACCCAGGTGTCCTATGCAGCATTACCGGGACCAAACACCTTCAAATGGGAATATGTAAAGGATTATATGGTATCCAGCGGCAGTGATTGTGCCTGGATCGATACAATCGTATTCCCAACCACGGGTGGGACTTCCACCGCTCCGGTATTCCACGTAACTCAGACCAATATCCAGTTTACTCCGACCATTGTCAACACCATGGCTTTTACTCCTATCACGATCTCCAACAACGGTGATGCAGTTATGATCGGAACCCTTTCTGCTCAAACGCCATTTTCCATCGCGATCAATCAGGATACACCGGTTCATTCACTGCAATATCTGATACATCCGATGTCGTTTCAGCACTTCTACGTCGGCTTTGCACCCACTGCGATCGGAGTGATCAGTGGATATCTGGTGGCAACTTCTGACGATCCACTGGCTACACAGACCCTTATTACGCTTTCCGGCGAGGGTGTGCCCGTCTCCATTGAGAATCAGGTAAGCCCCCTGGTCACAGAACTCAAAGGCAATTTCCCCAATCCATTCAATCCGACCACAACCATCCCCTTTAGTTTGAAGGACAGGAGTATCGTGACCATCGAGATCTACAATATCCTTGGCCAGAAAGTAAAAACACTGGTCAGGACTGAAATGGACGCGGGTAATCATGCTGTCCAATGGCATGGAAAAGATGACAATGGACACAGCGTCGGTAGCGGCGTCTATTTCTACAGAATGTCCGATGGCGGTAAATACACGAGCACCAAAAAGATGATCCTGCTCAAATGATCTGACGAAACATCTGAGCGATATACTCAGTTATGGACATAAGGCGCAGTTTTCGGGCTGCGCCTTTTTGACGTTAAATCGTAAAACCTGTCTAAGACCATTGAATAATATGGGGCAATGTTCTTACGGCATTAAACTAACTAATTGTCTGACAGATAGATCTGGATAAGGCCGTAGGGTCAACCGCCCGGAATTAGGCAACCGTGAAGGTTTAGAAGAGCGTTACTCATACTGGAATCACCATGTTTTAAGACCCTGAAAAAACAAAATCGTCTCTCCTTCCAGCGCAGTCAGTTACTACTAAGGATTATGCCTCTCAGACAGTTTGGATACTCGTTGGGTCAACCGCTCCGAGTTATCCAACAGCCTCAAGAGGTTTAGATTCGAGCGGATTAGTGCTTTCTCCTGCTCTCTCCCTGCTTCATAACCTTAGTATAACCTTACGCTCGTAAGGTTATACTAAGGTTATACTAAGGTTATCAAGCAAGGAGGACAGTGTCGTCCTAAATAAGTTGACACCTAAACCCAGTAAGAGGAGTGTTCCAAAGGGATCGTATCATTTTCGGGTTGGCGAAGCCGCATTTTGTGGAACTTCAGCGCTCACCCATCAGTCCGTCATCGACCTCGATTTCACCGCCTTTGTTTTTGAGGCAAAAATCGTCAAATTATACCGCGAAGATAATGTCCCGGATGGAGCCGTGACCGATACAGCCGGGGAATCTACCAATCCGGATTGCACTGAAGATGATCTTGAGTAACAGAGTCTCAGAGCAGTATAAGGCTTGGGCTGATGGAAATGGATCACGATTTTCTCATCCCCATCGAGGATGGTATCCGCTTCTTTGGCAATAGTTCTGATATGACGGTCTATGATCTGGGCAACAATCCAAACAATTACGAGATCGGCGATATGATCAGATTCCTGTTCAATTATCCCGGCGCAACACGCTTGATGCATTCCCGGTTCATAGATAAGATCCTCTACAATCCGATGCGCTCACAGTAAACATTAATCGGGCAGTTTGCGCATGCCGGCTTTCGTGGGGTGCATAAGTTTTGACCAAAGGCAACCACGTATGAATTGAATACCAGCCAATATTTTTCGGGCAGGATCGTTCTCAGAGCCATCTCCGTCTCATAAGGTGTCTTTGTCCTTACGTAACCCCAGCGGTTGCTGATGCGATGAACGTGGATATCGACGCAGATTGCTGGTAATCCGAATGCCACTGCTCGGACAAGATTGGCCGTCTTTCTGCCTACTCCGGGCAATTGGACGAGTTCTTCAATTTCCCGGGGGACAGAGCCATTGAATCGTTGCTTCAGCACGGCAGGCAACTGCTTGAGATGGATTGTTTTGGCATTGTGAAAACCAACGGGAAAGAGCATTTTATTCAGATCCTGACAGTCGATCCTCTCCAGATCCTCCAAGCTGTGGATGACCTCGAACAAACGGTTGACCACTTTCGTGGTCGTCTCATCTTTGGTGCGGGCACTCAAAATGGTGGCTACCAGTATCTTGAATGGGTCTTTGGTTTGGGCGGCGATAAAATCGACCACCGGTGCCTTTACCTGATGGAAATGCTGCCTCAGGATCGGCATTATTGCATCGATGTCACAAGTCATAAGTCATACTCCGGATAATTATCTGATTTTTCTGTTGCCTATTTTTGCCGCTTTGCAACTTTGTCAACCAGAGAGGAAAGAAGGATGTGCGGAAGATTTGCCCAAGTGATAAAACACGACCAACTTAAGAAGTTGTTGGATGAACTTGCCATCGCCAACCGTGATGAGCAGATCGAGATCAATTACAATGTGGCGCCCACGCAGGCCATATCGGCTTTTTTGACTACCCAAGAAGCACGGATCCAATCTCATTTCCGGTGGGGATTGATCCCCTCCTGGACAAAAGATGCCCCCCAGTATCAGATGATCAATGTCCGCAGCGAGACGATCCTGGAGAAAAAGACCTTCAGAGCAGGACTTCAATATCGGCGGTGCTTGATCCCGGCAACGGGTTTTTATGAATGGAGAAAACCGGATAAACAGCCCTTCTTTATCCATTCCAAGGATGGCAAACCACTCTTGCTGGCTGGCATATATGATCAATGGAACGGCAGTGACGGCAGTTTTGTCCAGTCCTGTGCCATTATAACTACCGAGGCAAATGAGATAATGCAGCCGGTGCATGAACGGATGCCGGTAATCCTGGGCGGAAATGATGTATTGAACTGGTTGTCGCATGGCTTGACGGATGCGATCTCTTTGAACTTCATGCTGCGCCCTTGCAATAGTGATGTCCTGTCCATGTATCCGGTCAGCCGCTACATCAATAAGACCCAAAATAACTCAGCAGAATGCCTCAGGCAGACTGAATGAAATGGCCTGCATGAAGTATTGGCTGCTTCTATTTCTTGGCTGGTTCATGATAGCTGAATTTTCGGCGGAGACCGTCTTTACGGGCTATCCCTATGGCGGAGTGACTGTCGATACCGGATTGCTCGGTGGCGCCTTTGCCTTGTGGAAACATACCAATCCGGCTGACGATAGTGTCCAGACCTTCACCTCCGTTCAGGTACTGGCAGGGTTCGCTTACACGCAAAAGAATCAGTTTACCGTGAATGTCATACCCGATTTTGTGTCTGGAAAATGGAGGACGGATGTCAGCATGGTGCTAAAAAAATGGCCGGATACATTCTATGGCATAGGTAATGACAGTGATCTGGACGATGCTGAGAAATATACAGAAAACGTATATGGCCTGTCCTATACGCTCCGGCGTCAGATGCATCATTCCCTTTTCCTTTCGCTGCATGGCGATGCGTACTATTGCTCGATCAGGGATATCAAACCCGGGGGTATGATCGATCAGGCGACTTTTACCGGGGTCGGTGATGGTATGGTGAGCGGAAGTGGACTGAGCATCAGATGGAATACGGCCGGATTCGGTTATGCTCCCCGGCAGGGTATTGATCTGACCGTAAAATATGCGATCTATCGATCCTGGCTGGGCAGTGATTATAGTTTCGATCATTATCGTATCAACTGCCGCGGCTTTATCCCCATCAGCGCAAAATCGGTGCTGGCTCTGAGAACGGATCTGACCGTCAATCACGATGATGTGCCGCTCTTATTTTTCCCCGGTCTGGGCTCTCGCTTGAGGGCTTACCCGGATAGACGATTCGTCGATAAAACAAGGGTATCGCTTAATGTTGAACAGCGGGTTTTTCCTTTTGAAGAACCTTTACTCGACAGAATCGGCTTCGTTTTTTTTACTGAATTTGGACAGGTGTCTGCTTCGCCGACCAAGATCAGGATCGGTGATTGGCGGTGGTCGGCGGGATTTGGACTGAGATTTGCCATCCTGCCCGCAGAACATTTTAATGTTCGCATGGATCTGGGTTTCGGTGCTGAGGGCAAGACCTTAAGCGTCACCGCCCGGGAATTCTTTTGATGTGACCAAAACTTGATGAACTGGCCTGTATGCGAGTAGGAGGTAGATTGATCTCTCATAAGTTCTGGGATGGCGTTATGCTGGTCTTTTTGCTGCTGCTATCATCGCTATTGGTGGCAGCGGTCATAGAATTGATCATGCACGGCAGCATTGGTGCCGGGATCTTTTCTACACTGACAAAACGGATATTGAGTATCTTCTTTGCCATCACGATCGTGTTGATGATCATTATTCTTGTATTGGAAAACGACAATCCTATCCGCACGATGGCATGGATCCTCGTTCTGCTATATCTACCGGTAGTCGGCTTCATCTTTTATCTGTTCTTTGGTCGCAACTGGCGCAAGACGAGGATCTTTTCCCGCAAAGAACTGGACGACAACGTAAATCTCAATGATCTGTTCGGCAGGCAAGATCAATATGCGGCAGATGATTGCCAAATAGAAAATCCACTGGCACAAAAACTGATCAAACTGCTGGAATGTAACAGCAAAGCGATATTGACCTGCAACAATCACGTGCAGATAATCCCCGATACCGAACAATCGCTAAATCTCATCTGTGACGGCATCCAAAACGCCAAAGAACATATCCATCTGGAATATTTTGCCATTTCCGATGACAGCACCGGCAGGATCATGCGGGATCTTCTGATCCAGAAGGCATCCGAGGGAGTGGAGATCAGATTCATCTACGATGATGTAGGTTGCTGGAATCTACCGCGGCGCTTCATATCCCTCCTCCGCAAAGCAGGCGTGCAGATGGTTCCTTTCATGCCTGCCCTGATACCCTGGATCAATAGCCGGCTCAACTATCGCAATCACCGGAAATTGATCATCATCGATGGCATCAAGGCCTATCTGGGTGGCTTGAATATTGCCGATAAATATCTGCACAAAGTCGATTACTTTGGCTATTGGCGAGACACCATGATCCTGATCGAGGGCGAAGGCGTATGCTCCTTACAGGCGTTGTTTTTAACCGATTGGTTTTTCGTCACTCGCCGTAATCTTTTGAAGAAGGACTACTTTTTCCATGACCCTCTGCCTTCCGGTAACAAAAGCCGGATACCGATCCAGATCTCTGCCAGTGGACCGGATTCCGATCATTCCAGCATTATGCAGGCATACTTTGCAGCCATAGCCAATGCCCAGAGATCGATAGATATCTCCACGCCCTACTTGATCCTGAACGAGAGTTTGTTGACTGCTCTCAAAACTGCTGCCTTGAGTGGGGTGGAGATCCGGATAATCGTTCCCCATAAAGCAGATCACTTCATTGTATTCTGGGGCTCCAAATCTTACTATGAGGAATTGATGGAAGTAGGCATCCAGATCTACGAGTATATGAAGGGATTCATGCATGCCAAAGTCCTGATCGTAGATGGCAGAATCGCATCCATCGGCACTGCCAATATGGATCTGCGCAGTTTTAACCATAATTTTGAAATGACCGCGATGATCTATAACCCGGCAACCGTAAGTATTGCCGCAGGCCATTTTGAACAGGACATTGCTGATAGCAGGCAGATCATATACAGTGAATTTCGCCACCGACCCCTGATCCAAAAGCCCGTCGAATCCGTATGCCGGTTATTTTCTCCATTATTATGAGTTATACATGACGGTTATTATCCCCACATATCAAACTAGCATCGAGCGCTCACCCACTACGCAATAGCAACACCATTCCGCCAATTAAGGGGGGGTCATGCCAAAATGCATCGCCATTGACTTTGACCAGGATATAATCCGTTCGTCTTTGGATTATGCTACCGATCGCTGTGCTATGATCTATCCTACACAGGTCAATGCACGCAAAGCAAAGTATCTGTTTCAGGCCAAGTGGCAACTTGAGGATTTGTGCTTTTTCTCCATGGAGGACTACAAGCAATCCCTTATCCGCAGTCGCCATCCTTTACTCCAGGAGGACAAGCGCTTGCTTTGCCTCTTTCAGGCCTTGAGTACTGCTGACCGCTCATTTTATCATATTGATTCTTACGATGACCTGGTGGGATGGGGCGGTCATTGGTTCAAACTGATGCAAGAACTCAGGGAGGAGTGTTTTGACATCGAACGTCTTAGACATCCTGAAGATCTTGCTGAGTTATATCTCCGGGACTGGCAGATCAAGAGCATTCCCCGAATCATGGCGATCCGGGATCAGTATCAACGACTGATCAATGACAAGGGCTTTGGCGATCTGATATTTATCCCATTGGAACAAAGCATTGATCCCGATCCCCGTTACAATAGATACGTCTTCGTAAATCAGTATTATTACACCGCATTGGAAAAACTAACCATCCGGAAACTGGAAGAGATTGGCTATGAGGTCATCATCATGCATCAGGGATTGGAGAACTGGTTTGATACCGAGACGATGAGATCGTCGGACTTTGATCTGGAAGGGGCGATCAGGGAAGGTAACTACCTGCTGAAGTCAATAGATATTGCGCAAACGGGTTCCAAAGCAGAGCAATACCTGCAATTCCTCAGTGATACAGCGTCGTCAATGACCGGAGAAACTGAGCCCGCTGCTGTCCTTGCCAAAGATAGCATCACTGATTCTGACACCGGTCAATTCAGGCATAAGCGAGCCATTATCGACCGGGGCTTTCAGTACAACGCCCAAGCAGTACTATTCGATCCCGTACGATTTGGTTTGCCTCATTCCTATCCCATCACCCACACCCGGTTGTTTCAGACGCTTATGACCATTACTCAAACCCTTGAACATCTGACATCCGATGAATCGGCCACCTATCTACCCGTCAAAGATATTGCCGCTCTGGTCGCTGACGCTGGGTTTTGCTCTATGTGGAACATGTCGGATATGGATCGTGACCAGATCCAGTATCTTTTAGCACAATTGAGTGCGGAGGACGTGCTCTATCTCGATTTGGAAGGGGCGTTCTTTGCAATCAGAGAACAAACCCTGAGCAATACACAGGCAGGCAAAATTGATCTGCGTCCCTTGCAGGACTATATGACCAAGGTAGCCGAAATCATCCAGTCGATCGTCTCTGCCACGTCGCTAACCGCTCTCATTGAAGTTCTGGACAGCGATCTATTGCCAATGTCTTCGCTCTGTACCGAGGATGAATTAGCTTATACGGACATCTTGGACAAGATCCCTGAGCGGCTCGCCAATGCCCTCAGTATCGAGACCATAGGCATCGTGCAGGATTGGCAGGATGTCTTTCCCAACCGCAAAAACTGCCTGGCTGCTGATCTTATGAACCTTCTAATCAAGATCGTCAAATCCGCTTATATCTCATATCGTGACACAGATCATGATTTGCCGATCTACGACATCACAGACATCCAAGACAGTCGTAACCTGTGTTATGACCAAACAGTGTTCTTTAACGTCATAGAAGGCGAGTATCCAACCAACCCTAGTCCGGTGTGGCTATTCAGTGAGAATCAAAGGGTTCGCATGGGACTGATATCTTGGGAAGAGGTGCGTAAGCGAGAAAGATACTATTTCTTCCGGTTGCTGCTTGGTAGTTGCAAGGCGGTTTTGTATTATTACTCCGATAAAGATAAGAGTGTCGAGCAGAGTTCCTTTATCGGCGAGATCCTGGTATTGATGCGAAACTGGCAGACCGGTCAGGACGCACCGGAACACCTGCCAGAGATCAGAATCCTGCCGATGGATCATACGAGTCCCCTGATCCGTGACCTGTTTTACAGCCGCTTTATCAACCTGAGAAAAGTGGATCGTAATGTAGGTGCGGATTCCGATCCGTTCCTGGAAAACGACTCTCTATATAACCAATGTTCTTACGATCACCGTCCAGAAGCACCACTTTCGGCATCGGGATGGATCAGGCGGATCTGCAGCATCCCCTATGATCCCGGGGACTTTGGCAAAAACCATACGGTAGCGCTGTCCTATTACAAATTAGCCGCCTTTGCCAATGATCCCTTCATGTGGTTTGTAGAACACCATTGCGGGATCTCATCCCGCCAGACCGACGCTCCACTACAGATCAGCAGAGGATTCTTTGGCAACATCCTGCATGAATATCTGAGAACGATCATGGAAAGGGTCGTTGCTGAATACGATGGCAAATTGAAGGACAAGTGGCAATGGTATAATGAGGGCTTTCTACTCAAAACCCTCACAAAGCTGCTCTCTTTACCGGAATATGGTTTCAAACTGCCGCAGAACTATAACCATGAGTTCATCCGCGAAGTGATCATTCCCGCCTTGATCCGCGCTGCGAGAGATTTTCTCCATGATATTCTGCCTCATCTGCCGATCAAATGTATGGTTGGGGTCACAATCATCCCCGAAGAACCATATAATGCCGATAATCCTCTCCAATACAAACAGTTTATCCCGCCGCACGAAGAGACCAAGGGAACAGCCGTTATCATCCGTTGCATCGCTGATTTGCGTGTAGAAAGCCCTGATGAAGCGGTGATCATCGACTTCAAGACCGGCAGTTCTACGGACAAGGATCAATTGGTCATGTATTATTGGTATTATTACGTCTTGAATGAAGATTACAGCCGCAAGGTGACAGGTATGTTCATCAATCCTCTCGGTGGTCACCCCGACTCTTGCGAAATGAGCGCCAAACGCCGTGATGCTCTTTACACCAAGGTAAAGGATGCTCTTGTAAGTATTATCAATACTGGTTACGGAACGGCCCGCACCCGAAAACTAAGGGATAGGAATTATCAGATCACCCGTGCAGATCTCAACGTATTACAAGGAGGCGACGATGAAAACGACGACTGAGCAGCCCATCACCAAGATCATCTCCGCCAGCGCCGGAACCGGCAAGACCTACCGCCTCAGTTTGGAATATATCACGCTTTTATTGAGATATGAACGCCATCCCGACTTTTCGCTGGACAATATCCTGGTCATCACATTCACTCGCAAAGCCACCGCCGAGATCAGGGAGCGAATTCAGGCCCATCTCCATCTTCTGCTCTATCCCACCAAAGACAATGCCAAAGACCGGTCGATCCTACTGCAAAACCTCCGCCGGTTCACAGCTACCGCCAATTCCGGTGAGGACGAACTTTCCGCCAATGAATACCGCCTTTTATCCCGCGTGTACCATGAGGTATGCACCCAGAAGCACTTGCTACGGGTCATGACCATCGATTCCTTCATCGGCAATATCTTCCGCAATCTCATTTGTCCGGTGCGTGGCATTGACCGCTTTGAGATCGACGAAGACGCTACCGGCAAGCGGATGCCTTTTTTAATGCCTTATGTCATGTCTGATGACATCCTGAACGGGATCAGAGATATTTTCCGTTCCAAAATATATCCCTCGCTTGATGAATACAAACCATTCTTTGTCTCATTGGTCAAACTTCGCTGGCTCTATTTCCTGATGACCCGCCGTCCGGTGGGAGCCGATGATTCGATCCTATGCCGTCATTTGGGCGCTTCCGAATATTGGGACAGGGAAGCCCAGGCGCAACTCGGCAAATGCCGGCACAAATTGTATCAACTGTTTATGACGGTCGAACAGGACATCAACAGCAGGGTAGAGAAACCGGAATCTAAAGGCATCAGGGAATACTACAAAAGTGATCTGATCAAACTACTCATATCAGAGCCCTACACCACCGATCAACTGATCGCGATGTCAAATGATCTGCTCACTGATCCCCAGAAATGCCAAAAATTGCTCAAAGTGATCGCCAGCAACAAGCACGCCTTGTATAATGGCAGCAAATTCCGCAACAAAGAGCCGCTCAAACATGAGTTGGATGCTATCACCAAGGAAGCCGCCCGTTATCTGGCAGATCACCTGATCTTCAAACTTCTGCTCCCCGAGCAGCAAAACATCCTCGATCTCTGGGGTGATATTCTCAGCGAATACGACAGATTGATGTATCGTTACAAGGACTTGAGTTATGATGACGTTACCTGGCTCACCTTTGAAGCGCTATACAGCGATGATCCTCCGCTGTTTGATCCCCAGGATGAGAATACCGCCAATGAATTTTACCATTTCCTCTCCCACCGCACCCGCGTTATTCTGATTGATGAATTCCAGGACACTTCAATCCTCCAGTTCAATATCCTCAAGCCGATCCTGGACGAAGTGGTCGCCGGACAGGGCAGCAAACCCTTTGGCGGCTTCATCGTGGTCGGTGACGAAAAGCAATCGATCTTTGGCTGGCGTGAAGGTGAGAGGGAATTGCTGGTTAATCTCTCCGCCTGTTTTCCCCAGTGCGCAAATGTGCTCACCGAGCCCCTGACTGATTGCTGGCGCAGTAGCACTATCATGCTTGAAGCCATCAATTCCATCTTTATGGAGGATACCATCCATCGGTATCTCGATTTTCATGGCCTGAAATGGAAATATGAGACCATCCGAGGCAGAGCGGATAAACATGAGCAAAATACCTACATCCGCTTCAATCTCGTAAATTATCAGACCCGCAGCAGCAAGAACCCCATTCTCCGGCTCGACCGGATGCGCCAATTCGTCCGCCATACGATCGTTCCCAATCTCCGAAAGATCGATACCGGTGAGACCATCGCCGTCATCGCCCGTAAAAATAGCGAACTTACCGATCTGCAATCCATGCTCGAGGAAGAGGGCTTTGGCAGCATCTTCCAACCCTCCGCGCTGTTGATCGATCATCGGCTGGTCTATCCATTGCTCTCTTTTATCCGCTTCACCGTTTATCGTGATTGGCTGGATCTGTTCAAAGTCCTGCGTTCCGATTACGTTCTGATGCCTGGAGCCGAATTCAAACGCCTGTGTCTTATCATCGCCGAATATGACAAGCGCAACCCAATCACCGCCGAACCTGTCGATCTCTCTGCCATACCATTTGCCCAACGTTATTTTGATCTGATGCTGAAAGCGGATGAATTGACCTTGTATGATCTGTGTCTCGCCATGATTGACAGCAGCCATCTCGATCTGAAACACGTTCCTGACCGGGATCTGATAAATGTCAATGCCTTCCTTGACCTGCTTCGCGAGTATGAAAGTTCCGCTCAAGGCACGGCCTGCAGCGCACCGGACTTCCTCCAATACTGTCAGGACAAATCAAAACAGGAAGTCATGAAGCAGCGGAGCATCGAGTGCAAGGACGCAGTGCAATTGCTTACCATCCACAAATCCAAAGGACTGGAATTTGACCACGTATTCTTTTGGTATGACCTCACACCCCAGACGCCACATGACAACCGCCTCATTGACTGCTTCTATCAATACGCCGGCCACACCTTTGAGAATTTACACGATTTTGCCCTCACTTACCAGTATGCCGATGTCCTGCAGCACTCCTCCTGGGCTTATCTGGCGGAAGAAAAAAACCGCAGGGATGAACTGGAGGAGCTCAATACGATCTATGTCGCCGTTACCCGCGCCAAACAATGCCTGTATGTCATGCTGGGCTTCCAAAGCACCAAGGAGTGGGATGAATTTCTCGCTGAAAGCAAAGGCAAGTCCCAATTGCCATTGCTTCTTGCTGATTCCTTCCGCAAGTTTATAACTGACAAGGGATATCCCGATGACTTGGGCTGGAGCTACGGTGCACCTTCCCGATTAGTGCCCAAAGATCACGGATCACAAGACGAAACTTCCGCTCTGGCGGATATCACGCCGGAACCGATGACCACCCTCTCCCCCATACTGCCGCCCTTGATCCGCAGTCCTTTTTCCCATGCTTTGCCAAACCCAGACCGGAGAAAACTGGACTGGAAAAAGATCTGGATTGTGGATCGCTCTGCTCTGATCGGTCAATTTGCACATGACTATCTGGCCCGCCTGATCCGCAATACCCCCGAAGAGCGAAACCGGGGACTGGAAAACAGTCTCATCAAATATGGCAATATCCTCAGGGCAGACGATATTAGAGTTCTGTGTCAGAAGATCGATGCCGCTCTGATCGGCTATCCCGATCTCTTTGATCCCGCCTATGACAAGATCTTTACGGAACGCGAGATCTGGCATCAAGGCAAGGAATACCGCATCGATCGCCTCATGATCAATTCCCGGGATAAAAGCGCCTGGATCGTGGACTACAAGACGGGTGAGATCAACGAATTCGACCAACTGGATATCTACGCCGCCGCGCTGATGGCTCTGCCCATTTTCAGACAGGCGGGCTACGCCTGTCATAAAACATATATCGAACTGAATGGCATACATTTATAAATAAATTGGCGCATGATAAGAGCTTTGTACATACTGAATCACCAAACATCGGAAACGTGAAAAAGAAAGGTCGTACTTACACCGGGGCTGGCCTCAATAACAACGGGTCTATCGACTGTTAGCATGGATATGCCCCTTGAGTCAACCGCTAAGAATTATGCACCGGTCTTAAGAAGGTTTAGATTCAAGCGGATTGGTGTTTCCGCCTTAGTCCTCCCTGCTTCATAACCTTAGTATAACCTTACGGTCGTAAGGTTATACTAAGGTTATACTAAGGTTATCAAGCAGGGAGACGTCAAGTCAGCTCTCTGAATTTTTCAACAGTCTTCTGATGCCTTATGTCACTTCGATCACACCGTCATCACCAGATTCTAAAGACCGTTGCACATAGGGGTATCACCGGCTTCAGCCGGTCGTTGCACTGACT
>CAYZZE010000003.1:0-48484 GCA_964482845.1 uncultured Candidatus Cloacimonadota bacterium | reverse complement strand
CTAAGGTTATACTAAGGTTATCAAGCAAGGAGGATAGTTGTAAGTCAACTCTCTGGATTATTCACCGGTCTTTAAGAGGGGATAATAATTTGATAAAGGGCGGCAAGCAGGAGGTATGGTTGGGAGGCGGTGGCGGGGATATGGAGGTAAGCATTTGGTAAATAGCCGATTAAAACGATTTACAACAAGTCGTCCAGTCCCTCCTTTTGAAGGTGTTCCACGACGAGTTTGACGTTTTCGCTGTGGTCGATGGAGGCGATCAAAATGGCGTCTTCGGTCTCTACCAGGCAGAGATCATTGACGCCGATGAGGGCGGTGAACTTATTGGTTTTGATGAAATTGCCGTGCGCGTCACGGGAAAAATGGCGGGACGGGAGGACATTGCCGTTCTTATCGGGATGATACAAGTCCGCCAGCGCTTTCCAGGAGCCGACCTCGTTCCATCCGTAATCGACTGGGATAAGGGCGCGGCGGGAAGCTTTTTCCATGATAACGATGTCGATCGGCAGGCGTGGCATCTGGGCATATATATCTGATATATCGGCATTTAAGCCGTGATCGCGCCAGAGATCGCCGATAGCGGTCACGCTTTGGTGGATCGTGGGGCTCAAAGCGGCGAAAGAAGAAAGGATGGTCTGCAGTTTGAAAGCGAACATCCCGCTGTTCCAGAAGAAATTACCCTGGGCGATAAATGACTGTGCTGTGGCGAGATCCGGCTTTTCCTTGAAGCGGATCACCTCATGTACTCCGGGGGATAACTCCCTGCCAGCCTCGACGTATCCAAAGCCGGTGGTGGGATAAGAAGGCAGGATGCCGAAGGTAACCAGATAACCATCCGCGGCGATCGATGCTGCCACGTCCAAAGATCGGCGGAATGCGTCATTATCCCGAATCACGTGATCGGCGGGCAGGACGATGATCGCCTCGTCTTCCAAGCAGGGACGAATCTCCTTTAAGTATATGATACTCAGCGCAATACAAGGGGCTGTATTCATGCCGAAGGGTTCGATAATGACGTTTGGGCGGGGGAGATCGGGGAGATGCTTACGCACCAATGGAACTTGGTCGGCGGCAGTGACGACATAAATATCCCCGATCGGGATGCGGGGAAGCAAACGGTCAACGGTGAGTTGGATCATAGAGCGGTCGTCAGCGATCTTAAGATACTGTTTTGGCGTGCGTTTACGGCTAAGAGGCCAGAACCGGGTTCCGGCACCGCCGGCCATGATGACTGCGATCATTTGTACATTCCGTGTTTATTGTTCTATCACCTGCGCATCCGAAGGCGGGCGAAATTCCCAGACCGAGGCGGAGATGGCAGCATTGATACGGATATTGCTGAAGTCATAGGTAACGGTATTGCCGCCTCCGTCCTGATATGACAATTGCTCGACGATCCAATCGGATCGGCGGATCCGGGTATTGATTTTTTTGATCATCGGATCGTTTTGGGGGATGAGAACGACGCTGACGGTCTTGTTATCGTGCTTGGTGATGGAGACAGTGGAAAGGTTCCAATAGTGGCGCAGAATATCGACGGGGTTTATCCTGCCGAATTCGGGAAGGACTTTGGTCTTGAATACGGTATTGGTCTGGGCGTCATAGAGTTGGACGCGGGAATTGTCGATGGACAGACGCTGGTGATGGGGACGGCTGAATTCGATCAATAATCGCTCAGAACCGTAAAAGATCCTGCCGTGATAGGTGATCTTCCGATTGAGTTGGCGGAAATAATTGGTCTGGATGATATCTGCTTGCCAGGTCTTGAGCGTGCCGTAACTCTTATCGATCTGATGGCGCAGTTCACCGGTGCCAATGGCGGACAGGGTAAACGACATAAGCATTGACAGCGGCACGATAAACTTAATCTTCTTCATTTATCAGCCCCATTTTGATGAGATCGGTGCGGCTGGCGAGGACGTCGCGGGATTTGCTGCCCAGATGCGGTCCGATGAGATGCGCCTGCTCCAGCATATCGATCAAACGTCCGGCGCGGGCATAACCGATCTTGAAGTGACGCTGGAGCATGGAAACCGATGCCAGATTGGCGCGGACGACCACTTTTGCCGCTTCGGGGAATAGTTCGTCATCATAATCAAAGAAACCGAATTGCCCGGTATCCTGGACGCTGATGATGACTTCCTGTTTCGGTTTTGGTTGCAGACGCAGGAAATCGCAAACGCGAGCAATCTCGTGATCGGAGACAAAAGCGCCGTGGATGCGTTCCGGAACGGCTTTGCCAGGTGGCAAGAACAGCATGTCCCCCTGTCCGAGCAGTCGTTCAGCACCGTTCATGTCCATAATGACGCGGGAATCTACCCGCGAAGATACCTGGAAGGCAATGCGGGCAGGGAAATTGGCTTTGATGATGCCGGTGATGACTTTGATGGAAGGACGCTGCGTGGCAAGAATGAGATGGATGCCCACGGCACGCGCCATCTGTGCCAATCGGGTGATGGGAAGTTCGATGTCCTTGCCGGAGGTCATGATCAGATCGGCAAATTCATCGACGATAATGATGATAAAGGGTAGGCGGTCGTCTTCGCCGGTCTCTTTGATACGTTCGTTATAACCGGCGATGTCACGGGCACGGAGTTCCTGGAAAAGGACATATCTGCGCTCCATCTCCTTGACCGCCCAGTACATTGTTTCCAAAGCTGCGTCAGGATCGGTGACAACAGAACCGATGAGATGCGGGAGGTCATTGTAACCTGCCAGCTCGACTCGTTTGGGATCAATGAGCACGAGGCGCAGGTCATCGGGCTTGGTGCGGAGCAGTAAACTCATAATTATCGTATTGATGCACACGCTTTTACCGGAACCGGTGGCGCCGGCAATGAGCAGATGCGGCATCTTTGCCAGGTCGGTGATGACGGGTTTGCCGGCAATGTCCTTACCCAGTCCGAAAGCAAGTTTGGAATCGGTCTGCCGCATGTCCTCGGAAAGCAGGATATCCCGCAGGTAGATCATGTCGCGGGTAAAATTCGGGATCTCGATACCGATCAGACCCCTGCCGGGGATGGGCGCCTGGACGCGGATGGACTTGGCTTTGATTGCCAAAGCCAGATCATCCGCCAGTGAGGTGAATTTGCTTACTTTGACGCCCGGAGCGGGTTCCAATTCATATTGGGTGATAATCGGACCGATATTGACGTTTCTGACAGTGGCTTCGATCCCAAATTCGCCCAGTTTGTCCTTAAGGATCTTGCTGATCTGCAAGATCTGATTTTCGATCTTTTCCATGTCATACTTGGAAAGTTTGGTTGGGGATTCCAAAAAGTCGCTGATGGACGGCATCTGGTAGATGCGGGGCTCTTCATCGTCACCGTCTGTAGGGGTGGAAACGTTATCCGGCCTGCGCTTAGGCAGTTCCGGAACCTTCCTCATATCCCGAGGATGTGTCTCTTTATCCTGGTTGACCGGGCCTTGACTGTGGTCTTTGATCACCGGCTGGATCGGTTCTTTGTAAGGGATAGGCTCCTGATCGGCATTGATCTGGGGAGGGCGTTCCTTGCGTTTGCGGCGTTGTATTTCCTTCTCTTCCTGCCACCGCTGGTGATCCTCCCAGAGAATGAGTATCCATTGGCGGATACGCTCTACGCCGATCAGTATCACGGTGATAAAGATCATGCCGCTCCAGAGGATGATCATCGTGCCCAAGGGTTTGATCAATTGCACCGATAGATTCCACACCAACCGCGGGATCAAGGCAAAACGGGCGTTGCTCAGTCCGGCGATGATGGTCTGCAAAAGGAAGAAATCGATGACGAGGAGATAACTCCGGATGCGGTAGCCGGTCTTGTCCACCCGGAAAAACGAAAGGAAACAGTATGCCGCGATAAAAGCACACAAAAACAGGGAGAAAGTGCTGCCCAAGAGTTTGACCAACAGATATGAAACAAGGACGCCAAGATTGCCAATCGGGTTATTGATCTCGAGCCCAGCATGAAAAATACTGACAGGGATGCCATGGGCGCGCAATATATGATAGTCTGCCTCTATGGCTGAATTGCATGGCAGAAGAGAGATGAAAGTTAGGATGCAAGCGACGATAACCACAACAAGGATGATGTTGCGCTTGAGATGCGAGGTCTTTTTTGTTCTGCGGGTGGTTTTACGGGGAGTTTTTGCCTTTTGCACGATTGTATCCTTGCCTATACATTGAAGCGGATAAAAATGACGTCTCCGTCGTGTATGGTGTAATCCTTTCCTTCCAGACGGAAGAGTCCTTTCTCGCGCAATACCTTTTCGCTGCCGTGGGTAACTATATCATCATAGCGGAAACATTCGGCACGAATAAAACCCCGTGCCATATCGCTGTGGATCCTGCCTGCGGCCGTCACGGCATTATCTCCTCTTTGAATCGTCCAGGAACGAACCTCTTCAGCGCCCACGGTAAAGAAACTGATATAGCCCATCATCTTGTAACAGAGGTGGTTAAAGCGCTCCTCCAGGGATACCGCTATGCCCATATCTTCCCAAAAAACCTGCGCTTCTGCGGCCTCCAGTTTGGAGAGTTCTTCCTCATACCGGCCTGCGATCACCTCCGTCTGAAATCCCATGTCCGCTAATGCCTTCTTTGCCAAGGACTGGTCATCCAGGTTATCTTCGGCGCAATTCAGCAGGATCAACATCGGTTTCTGGGAGAGGAAGGAGAAGCCCTTGACCGCCTTGGCGTCTTCCGGGGACAATTGCATCCTCCTAAGTGGCAGCCCTTGTTGCAGATGCTCGCCTATTCCATGCAAGATCCTTTCTTCGGACTGGATCGCAACGGTCTTCACCCCTCGTTTATAGCTCAGTTTTATCCGCTCCAGACGTTTCTCGGCAATGATCAGGTCGCGCAGGATCATCTCCTGCTCGATGTTGCCAAGTTCAATCAAGGGATCGGGGATGCCATAAAGGGTATCCATCTCGATATCACGGAAATTGCGCAATACCAAAGCATAACCGTCCATATTCCTGACTTCCGCATAGATATTGCTTTCGGGGCTGTCGGTCGGATCGCCGAAGATGCCGGGAAAGTCATGATACTCAATGGTAGCATAGATCGTCTTTCTGGGCTGATAGATATCTGCCAGGGCGGACACACGCTCGTCCAGTACTTGGACAACGGCGATATGAGCCTGATCATGAACGTTATGGTATTTGTCCGTTACAGCTTCGCTTTTTGCCAAAGCATTGAATATGGTGGTCTTGCCACTTTTGGCATAGCCGACGAGTCCGATCTGCATTAATTGTCCTTTTTATCCGTAACGCTTTTTTTGAGGTCTCTGATCTCGGGGGGAGAAATCAACCGCCAAGCCCCGAGGGGGAGTGAGTCCAGTTTGAGGGTTCCGAATTGGAGGCGGCGCAATTGGATCACTTTGGCTCCGACGGCTTCGATCATCAGGCGGATCTGTCTCTTTCTACCTTCTTTCAGCACGATCTTAAGGCGCATGCCGTTTCCTATGACGGGCTTGACAAATACTCCTGCCGGAAATGTCTTTTTGCCTTCGATCTCGATGCCTTTACGAAGCAGTTCCAGTTGAGCAGGGTGCAGTTTACGGTCAATGTCGCAGCGATAGACCTTTTCGATTCTATACTTCGGATGGATCAGACGGTTGATCAGATCACCGTCATCCGAGATTAGCAACAGCCCTTCGCTATTTTTATCCAGGCGACCGGCGCTCACGCAATTTTTTGCGAAGTCCGGCAGCAGGTCATAGATCGTTCTGCGGTGTAGTTCATCGCTGCGGCTGACCACATAGCCAGCGGGTTTATTGAGTATCAGATAGATGTTTTTCTGCGGTGGGGCGACAGCGTTATCATCAACTGTGACCTTGTCCTTTCCGGGGTCTATGGTCATGGACAGGGCGGTGCATTTGATGCCATTTACTTTCACTCTTCCCGTCCGGATGTATTCTTCGGCTTTGCGTCGGGAACTTATCCCGCATTGAGCCAGATATCGGTTTATTCTGGTCATCTTACCACTTTTCCAAACTGTTTTGCATGATATTATTGAAGAGGTTGCGGATGATCTCATTGATCGCGGCTTCTTTGCTTTTGATGCGGCTGGTGCTTTGTTCCGAAACTGCATAGATCTCAGATAGGGTCAGAGCGCTGGTTTCGTAGATCACTTCATTACGGATCAGATCGGTAAAGAGAATGGCGAACGTGATGCGGATCTGATAGTCCTGCACGTTGTTTGCCGCGTCAAAACTGTATATCTTCTCTTCAAAGGCACTGATCCTTCCTTCGATCTGACAATCGGGCTGTTGCGTCACAAGCCGCAAACGTCCATCATCACGAAAATGGAGCACCATCCGATTCAGCATCTCATCGCCCAGTTCAAACTCCGCAGTTTGATTATCAAATGGCATCACACGAATTTTTTTTAAGTGAGGATAAGCATTTGTAAACAAAGAATATGAGCACCCGCAGAGGGTGGCGATTAGAAGCACGATATAAATAATTTTCTTGACCATAATAGCATACTCTGAAAGCTCTTGTATCCTTGTCAAGATAAACCTTGACATCAATGCTGCGATGATTCTATAAATATATGATAAATGGAGGATTACGATGGCTAAGAAGTATATTTCTAAAGCTGAAGCAGCCAAGAAACTAAAGGTATCTGAAGGCATCATTCAAGAGATGGTGAATGAGAATACCTTTGAAAGTAAGATCATTGGGAAGTCGGTCAAGATCGATGTCGATTCTCTAAACGAATGGCTGGAGAATTTGAGCGAGAACGAAGAAAAGATGCTTGCCCTCAAGCGGGTGGTCTGTCATTTTGAAGAATATATGCGGGTGGATAATATCTTTATCGAACTGGTTGCGGACAACAAATACGAGGCAATCCGCATTCTCAGCGAAAAGGCAAAGGAATTGCGTTTGGTTCGTGATGCCCGCTGGCTCTATGAAGTGGTGGTCGCTCGCGAAGAACTGATCTCTACAGCGATCGGAAATGGCGTTGCCCTGCTGCATCCCAGGCATCTTCATCCCTCCCGCATCCGTGTTCCCAGCATCCTTTTTGGCCGTTCTGTTGAAGGAGTAGATTTTGATGCGCCCGACAACAAACCCGTCCGGATATTCTTTATGTTGTTATTGCACAATGACAAGCAGCACTTGTTCTCCCTGTCATACATCTCCAAATTGATCATGAATCCTGATATCCTCAACAGTTTTGAAACGGCAACAACCATCGATGAGATCCATCAAGCCCTGACGGTAATGCCCCAGCAGAATCAACAAAACTCATAGACAAATATAAACATAGGCGCGATCAATGTCAATACGGGCTCGTATGTTACTCGGCGGCAAGAACGATCATGATGATTGCCAGCCCATCCTGGACATTCTTAAGGAAATTGGCGTTGAATACAATTTTTGGGGTGTTTTATCAGGTGTCATCAGCGCATCGCCAACCGTAACATACATCGCAACTTGCCCAGAATGCAGAGTAAGATGGAATCAAGGCAATCATTGTCTGCGCTGGAGTGGCTCCACATCCTCCCGGTGTGGTGGCAGTACATTTCGTATTACCAGTGATTGGGGTTACTTTGGCAATCAGTGCTTCACAAGCTGTCGATGCCCCTTGTTCGATAACCCAGATACCTCTGGGCATCCCGGCCGCCGCAGTCGCCGTCAATGGCCTCAAGTATGCGCTCTCTTGGCGATCCAGATCATTGCTTGGAAGGATCCCGTGTTGGCCGATAAAATGCATGAAATATTGCGACAGATGGCAAATGCGTAGATGTTGTTTCACGTGAAACGATTCAATCTCTGCCTTGCACTGTTGTTGCTGTGCATAGTATTATTTGCCACGAACCGGATGGTCGCCGAGTGGGAGCCACAGCGAGGCACCCTTGTCCGCTTTCCCTTTGGCATACCGCAAAACCTGGTGGTATCACTCACCGAGCAGGATACGCTTTATATCTTGGTAACCAATAACACTGCTTATGATAATGCCTTGGGCGCGTTGTCCGCATGGGGCGCTAATCTCAATCATTGCCGTTTCATCTTCGCTCCGACTAATTCGCACTGGACAAGGGATTGGGGACCGCAATCGGTATTTATCGAAAACGAGACCTTTGGCATCGTTGATCCGATCTTCAGCGGGTATCCGTGGGTGCCGGGCAGGGAAGAATTAGATCCGCGCTACAGTGACGACAATGCAGTAAACCAAATATTGTGCGACCACTTTGGTGTCCCGAGGGTTCCTTTTTCCGGATATCTGACCGGTGGGAACGTGATGTATGACGGTTTTGGAGCTGCCTTTTCGACGGCGCAGATGATCAATGAGAACTTTCCGCTGATGAATTCAGACGAATTTCTCGCTCATGCCCTGAATGTCCTGGGGGTTCACAACTATCATTTTACCATCAATCCTGAATTTTACGGCATTCAACACATTGATTGCTGGGCTAAGCTGCTCGATGAAGAGACGGTTCTGGTCAAGCAACTTCCCATCTCCCACCCGGAGTATGGCCGTGCCGAGAATATCGCTCAGCAGTTCAGCCAGACCCTGACGGTGTGGGGAAAACCCTATCGGGTTGTCCGGATCTTTTGCGGTACATATTCGGGTAATAATGCTGCCGCTTATACAAATTCTTACATTCTCAATGGCAGGGCGTATGTACCGCTATTTAATATCGCTTCTGATGCGGCTGCGATTCAAACCTATCAGGATGCCATGCCCGGCTATGAGGTACTCGGTTTTCCTTGGACGAGCTGGTATCATTACGATGCTCTGCATTGTCGTGTGATGGGTATTGCCGATGGCGAGATGTTGCGTTTGACCCATACCCCGCCAGGCGATACTACATATGTTACGGATGGAACTTATGTCCTCACGGCAAACATCAAGTCCTATGGCCAGTTTCAACTGATCGCCGGCGAATTGAATTGCCATTACAGGATCAGACCGGCAACGCAATGGCAGTCGACAGATCTCGTTCAAACCCTCGATCCGCTCCGGTTTCAAGCGACCATTTCCGCTTTGGAAAACGATCAGATCCTGGAGTATTACTTTGCAGCAGCGGATAATAGCGGACGCAGCGCCAGCGTGCCTCATAATGCACCGCACAAGTATTTTCAGACCCATTTGATTGCTGCCACATCCATTCCCCAGCAGATTGTGCCGCTTTCCAAACCTTTGCTGTATCCCAATCCGGCAAAAGGCGTTCTTTCATTGCGTTGGGATAATCCTCCCCGCACTGCCCACCAACTGGAGATTTACAATTTGAAAGGACAGTTGTTGCACCAGGAACTGCTTGGTGCCGGTAAAACCCACGCCATGATCGAGCTTCCCATGCTGGCTTCGGGAGTGTATTTCTATTCCATCACAGACCCCGATAGATCCGGTTTTTTCATTGCCAGGGGCAAGGTCATGCTGGTGAAATAGCAGTTTCCGCCCGTTTCACCGCCTTGATCCAATTGACTTCGAGACACAGGTGTGCCCTTGTATTGATTTGCTAGGAGGACAAATGGGACACAGTCCTCCCTACTTGATAACCTTAGTATAACCTTAGTATAACCTTACGACCGTAAGGTTATACTAAGGTTATTAAGCAAGGAGGATTAGGAATAGTTGCGGGAAAACCGGGAAAAGTGATATTATGAGAGTGGAGCATAGATGAGATCTGATCAGTTTGAGTCCTTTCTCAAAGCCAATGAAAGGCGTGTCTATCATTATATATATCAATTAATGGGTAATGAAGCGGATACGCAGGATCTGGTGCAGGCAGTATTTTTTGCCTTTTATGAACATATCGACCGGATCGAGGAGATCACGGCGGTGTCATATCTCTATCGCATTGCTCATAACAAGGCATTGACTCATCTCAAAAACGCCGGTCGTTACATAAGCACTGATCCGATCCAGTTTCGCTCCTTGCCTCAGCAGCCAGAGCGCAGCGATAAGGACTATGAAATACTGCGACTGGCGATCAGGGATCTGCCGGCAAAACTCTCCACGGTGATCCACCTACAATACTATAACAAAATGACATACAAAGAGATCGCGGAACAATTGGGGATTAGCGTGAAAGCAGTCGAATCGCAGTTGGTGCGGGCAAAAAAACTGCTACGAGAAAAAATCTTAAAGGAAAACCGCAGGCAGGAAGTATAAGATTATGAACGAAAGAATGAATCGATTGACTGATCCAATGCGAGGAAACCATGCGATGCCGTAAAGTGAATGACCTGCTGATACCATATCTGGACAAGGAATTGTCCGGTGATGCGGTTCTGCGTCTGGAAAAGCATCTGCAAACCTGCGTTTCCTGTCGGGTTCGTTTGAGCGAATATCGCAAACTGGACACGATGCTTAAGGTCGGGGAAACGATTGAGATGCCCGATTGGATGCGGGAACGCATCAGACATCAGGTCAGGATGCATGATCCGCAACGGCGTGCTTTTCGACGCCGGTGGAACCTCCAGACGGTTCCGATCACGCTTGCCTTGCTCTTGAGTATATATATCGGAACTTTGATCGGGATCAAGACCTTCACCGTTGCGGCAACCGAACCGGCCGGCGATCCGGAGATCATCGCCTATGGCGAGACCACGATCTTTGATCTGGCATATACGAATGGAGAAAATCATGAGTAAGCGCTGGATCGTCATATTGTTACTGCTCTCGGTGGCTTTCAATCTTGCCGTTTTGGGTTCTTTCGTCTATCTGCGGTTCATGATGCCCTACCCTCCACATTGCGCACCCCTTCCGGATCGGCATCCGGGTGAATTTCACGGGAGACCTTTGCGCAGATTGCTCTCTGAGGACGATCAATTCAGACAAGCCCGCCGGCAATTCCACGAGAACAAACGGGTATTTATGGAAGAACTTCTCAAAGATGACATTGATGAAATTGCCTTGCAGCGAATTCTGGAGAATTCCCTGGCGGCGCAGGGCGCAATGGAACAGCGCATCGGATATCATATGATCGAATTGAGAAAAAGCATGTCTGCAGAAGAAGCACGGCAGTTCTTTGGCAGACATATCGAACGAATGAAAGAGCAAACCCACTTTAAATCTCATAGATACAGGAGAAACAAATGAAAAGAACACTCATATCAATACTGATCATGCTTTTTGCCGTATCAATGCTGGTCGCCCAAGCAAAAGCGGATCACAAGGGGCATAAAGCCCAAATGGAAGAACACGATTGTGGCAAAGGTCATGCGATGAATCGTGATTGTGGCAAAGGTCATGCGATGAATCGTGATGGCGGCCACGAAAGGCCTGGTATGGGAATGTGTCAACAATTGAAACTCAATCCCGAACAGCGCCAAAAGATCAAGACCCTGCATGAATCACACCAGAAACTGGCAAATACCGTGCGGGCAGAGATCAAAAACCTGAAGATCGACTTGCGCAATGCCATCGAAAACGACCAGTTTTCCCAAGCCAGAGCCATTCAAAAGCAGATCGCCGACAAGCGTCTCCAGATCGCCGATGCACGGCTTAATCTGATGGAATCCGTGATCAAGGAATTGACAGCCGAACAAAGGGAAGCGTTCCGCAAAATGCGCCCAATGATGGGCAGGGGTGGTGAAATGTTTGGCGGACGCCACCGGCGCGAAGGCGGAGACAGGCAGGGACGTGGAATGGATGATTGTGACTGTGACTGCGAAGATTGTCACTAAATGTAGCTCCTTCAAACCGATACATCACGGCTGCTTATGATTGTCAAAAGCAGCCGTTTTTTCCCCTTGATCTCATGTGCGTTCGCCATGCACTGGCGCCATCCTGATTTTTTTCAGATCAGGACGTTCTATTTACGCAATTTACTTGACGATATCGCCACTGCTTGCAGAATGGGGCTTTGAACATAATGCCATAACAGTGGAGGTTACAGATGTTGCAAGGTTCATACGTCGCTTTGGTAACTCCTTTTAAGAATGGGAGTATCGATTATATCGCGCTGGAACGGTTGATCCGGTTTCACTTGGACAACCGGACGGATGGGATACTGCTTTTAGGAACGACTGCGGAGACGGCGTCACTGGCTTCAGATGAAAAGGATGCGCTGCTGCGTTTTGCCCTGAAATGGATCAATGGTCAGGTACCGGTCATGATCGGAACTGGGACGAACAATCTGGCGCAGACGGTGGCTTCAACACAACGGGCAAAGGAGATCGGCGCTTCTTCGGTGTTGATCATAACACCTTATTACATCAAACCGACCCAGCAAGGAATGTATGAATATTTCAGCACAATAGCGGACAAGATCGACATCCCGATCGTGATCTACAACGTTCCGGGACGGACAGGCGTCAATATCGCTGCCGATACGGTGGTAAACCTTGCTCGTGCACATCATAACATCGTGGGCGTGAAGGAAGCATCAGGCAATCTGGTGCAAGCGGGAGAGATAATTCGTGACACTCCGGATGGCTTTGCCCTGCTCAGTGGCGAGGATGCGCTCAACCTTCCCCTGATGTCCGTTGGCGCCAAGGGTTGCGTTTCGGTAACGGCAAATGTGGTGCCCAAGCAGATACATGATCATATCCTTACATGTTTGAAAGGCGACTATTCGACGGGGGCAAAACAGCACCATCATCTGATCAAACTGAATCAATACATGTTTATCGAGACCAATCCGATCCCGGCAAAAGAGGCACTGGCGATGATGGGTCTGATCGAACCGGAATTTCGTCTGCCGATGTGCCGCTTGCAGGATAAGAACCGCGAGGCACTGAAGGGCGTTCTCAAAGAATACGATTTGATCTGAGGAAATATAGAAACCGTGAAAAAATCCGATCTTAACCCCAAAGAGGGCGCCGGGGCGAAGCGTCCTTACTATGGATTTGAACTGATATCTAAGCAGAAAGTGAAAGAGATCAATGCCGAAGCTTTCACCTACCGTCACGCGAAAAGCGGAGCCCGGCTATTATATCTGAAGACCGGTGACGATAACAAGGTGTTTTCCATAACATTTCGCACCGTGCCCGAGGATGATACCGGCTGTGCACACATCATGGAACACTCGGTGTTGAACGGATCAAAGAACTTTCCCTCCCGCGATACTTTCAATGAATTGATCAAGGGCTCGCTGAAGACTTTTCTCAATGCATTTACCAATAGCGATTGGACGATGTATCCGGTGGCAAGCACCAATCAGCAGGACTTCCTCAATTTGATGCATGTCTATCTCGACGCCGTTTTCTATCCCAAAGTGTATGACGAACCCAATATCCTGGCACAGGAGGGATGGCATCACGAGATCTTTGCCGCAGATGATGAAATCCGGATCAATGGCGTGGTCTATAATGAGATGAAAGGCGCACTATCCACTCCGGAACGGCTGATCTATGAAGCCATTGGCAAAGCACAATTGCCCGATACTCCTTATGCGCATAATTCCGGAGGCAATCCCAAGAGCATCCCAAATCTTAATTTTGCGCAGTTTATTGCCTTTCACCGGAAGTTCTATCATCCCTCAAACTGCATGATCTATCTCTATGGTGATCTTGATCCTGAGCCGGCAATGGAACTGATGGACAGCAAGTATTTGGCTCACTTCGATGGCGGGTTGCCGATAGATCCTATTCCGCGGCAAACTGCCTTTACTAAAAAGAGGAAGGTGGAATTGGCTTATCCGGTGAGCAAGGATGATACCCCGGTCGGCAAACACTATCTGAGCATCAACTATACCTTTGGCACAATGCTTGATCCGGCGCAATATTCGGCACTGGAGATCCTCAAACAGATACTGATGGATACGCCGGCATCTCCACTGAAGCAGGCAATCCTCGAATCAGGATTGGCAGAGGCGTCCTGGGCTTCGGTCATTACCACGCAACAACCGATCCTTAGTTTTATGTTCAAACACGTGGCAGAAGAAAACATCGCCAAGCTGGAAAAGCTGGTCACGGACACGTTGAAGAAGATCAAAACTGATGGGATCGATAAAGGACTGATCGAGGCGGTGATCAACAAATGGGAGTTTGACCTGCGTGAGGCTGATAGTGCTCATTATCCCAAGGGATTGGTCTATCTGCTCGCTGCCGTTAAATCATGGAATTATGACGGTGATCCGCTGCTTTACCTCCGCTTTGAGCCACTTCTCAAAGAAGTTCGTAAGGGACTTGATGCTTGCTACTACGAAGAATTGATCGACAGCGCCATCCTCAAAAATAAACATTCCAGCACGGTCGTTCTGGGCCCGCATCCGGGATTGAACGACGAGGTGGATGCTGCCTTGAAAAATGAACTCGACACCCTGAAAAAGAAACTGAAGAAAAAAGGCGTGGATGAGCTTGTCAAGACCAATCAGGAGTTGCGTGCCTGGCAGGAAATGGAAGAAGATCCCCAAGATCTGGCCCTGATCCCCTTCCTCAGCTTGCATGATATCAATCCCCAAAACGAGACCATTGCCACCGAGCCCGAGGTCTGGAGAGAATTTATCCTGCTCAAGCATCCGATGACCACCAATGGCATCGTCTATTTGAATTGCTACTTTGATCTGGCACATGCCGAGACCGAAGACCTGCCTTGGTTATCGCTATATTCGATGCTCTGTGGCAGGATGCATAGCGAGAACTATACTTATGCAGAATTGTCCAATCAAATCGGTATCCATACCGGTGGAATCAGCATCAGTCCACAATTGGTGAATAACTTTCAAGACCCGGACAAGATACTCCTCAAAATGCAGTTGTCCGGCAAAGCGCTGTCCGGCAAAGTGGAGCGCTTGCTCTCACTAATCACCGAGTTTGCCCTGCGGCTTGATGTGGACGATACACAGAGGATCAGGCAGATCCTGAGCGAAACCAAGGCGTTTTATGAGAGTTATCTCGTATCATCCGGGCATCAGACAGCGATCACGCGGATGCTCAGCCCACTCTCACACTATCATAACTGGCAGGACAGGATCAATGGATTGGGATTTTACCACTTCCTATGTGGTCTGCTTGGTGACTTTGATGCGCAGAAAGATAAGATCCTTGAGGAACTGAAGTGGGTCAAGGATACCTTCTTTACCCAGCAGAACCTGATTATCAGTTTGACTGCCGATAATGACGCTATCCAGCCGGCATTCGAGCATCTGGGAATCCTTGTGGCAAGTGTCAGCAATCAGGAGTTTGCCCCGGTCGAACATCTGTTTGCCATCCACGACTTCAATGAAGGGATTACTGCTCCTATCAATGTGCAGTATGTTGCTAAGGGCGGGAATTTCTATCGCAAGGGCTTTTCCTATTCGGGTAAACTGCAGGTCCTGTGCAACATCCTGAGACGGCAGTATCTGCATCAGGAGTTACGGGTAAAGGGCGGTGCTTATGGTGCCTTTGCCAGTTTCTCGCTTGCCGGATTCCAGTATTTCTGTTCCTACCGCGATCCCAATCTGGTGAATAGCTTGAAGGTCTATGACGAAGCAGCGGAGTATCTGCGCCAGTTTGATTGTGCCCCGCGCGAGATGGAAAAGTATATCATTGGCACCATCGCCGGCTTGGATATGCCATTGACTCCTGAGAACAAAGGACTCAGAGCCGATGAGGACTACATAATCGGCGTTACTGATGCCGATCGCCAGCAGGTGCGCGAAGAGGTGCTGTCCACCACGATAGCTGATATCCGTGACTATGCCGGCATGATTCAAGCGATTATGAGCAAGAACCACTATTGCGTTGTGGGTAGCGAGAGCTTGATCAGAGAAAATGCCGATCTTTTCGATGAGATCACTCCTCTATTCAGACCATGAGCGTTTGATCACTCACCTCCAAAGATGAAGCAAAAGGACAAAAAGAAAACTAAGCGAATTCAAGGGAAGTTGATTCAAGTCAATCTCCCTGATGTCGAGATCCTTGATGATATGTCCTTTGGTGATGCTTACAAATGTAAACGAAACTCAGAGCGCAGTGCCGTCAGCTACAAAGACGGGACCGACCTGCGAACCGGTAGGATTGTCGAAATCAAGTCCAATTATGCTTTTATTGTTTCAGTGGATAACACTGAACACTCCTGTATTCTGAGCGGCAGATTAAAACAGTATCAGATGCAGACGCGGGGACTGGCAGTTGTCGGTGATGTCGTGGAAGTGGATTTTGCTTCGGCACCCGTTTACCGGATCGAGACCGTAAAACCCCGCAAGAATAAATTGTCACGCTTTGATTCCAGTACTTTCCAGAAGGAAATCATAGTTGCCTCAAACATTGATCAGGTGGTGATTACCTCATCCATCCGCCAGCCAATGATCAAGCCCGGCTTGATCGACCGCTATCTTTGTGTGGCAGCAATCTTTGGGATCGACCCCCTGATCTGCATCAATAAGATGGATCTATGCGATGACCAGGCAGATGATGCCAGATCAGAAGCGGAAGAACTGGCTCTGTATTATAGGCAGTTGAACATCCCCGTGCTGCTTGTCTCCGCTGAAACCGGTGAAGGGATGGAAGAACTGAAACAGCACCTCAAGGATCAGGATTCACTCATCACCGGTCAATCCGGTACCGGTAAAACCACTATCGTTAATTATCTGGAGCCAGGGCTCAAGCTCGCCACCGCCGAGATCAGCAGCTTTAACGAAAAGGGAAAGCATACTACAACCCAGGCGATCATGCTGCCATGGTCGTTTGGGGGTCACTTGATCGACACGCCGGGGATCAAGACAATAAATCTGCATCAAGACCAGAAGCGATTGATACCCAATGTCTTTCCCGGACTGGGACAATTGGCGGACAAGTGTCATTTCCGTGATTGCACTCACACCCACGAGATCGATTGCGCTGTCAAAACCGCGCTCGATACTGGCACCTATCCGGTGGAACGATACGAGTCGTATCTGAGAATAATGGACTCATTATGAAACACTTTGGCTTGGTCTTGCATCATGATTTCATCTTAAACAGAGACACTTGGGAACTGGTGAGAACCCTCCATGATGGCTACGAAGCCAGGTTTTACCATGCATACACTGACATGATGCCGATACCTGATTTTGTCGAAACGCTTGATGACAAATCAAAGACACAGGCAAGATTGGACTGTATCCTGGTCTTTGGCGGCGACGGGACGATCCTCCGCGCAAAGGAATTATCTCTTCAAACCGGAGCACCGATCCTTGGTGTTAATCTGGGATATTTGGGTTTTTTATCCGAGACGACGCTATCCGAGATCAGTCATTCGTTTCAGGACCTGCTCAAAGGGAGATACAAAGTGCTGCAGCGGATGTTGCTCAATTGCCAGTTACGCCGCAACGGCAAGATCATCTATCGGGGTTTGGCTTTGAACGATGCCGTTGTTTACAAAGCAGAAACTCCCCGATTGATCCATGTCCGTATCTATCACGACAACCGCTATGTGTTTGACTGCAGGAGTGATGGAATTATTGCTTCAACCCCTACGGGTTCCACCGCCTATTCGCTCTCGGCTGGCGGTCCAATCCTTGCTCCACAAATGAAGGCAATTGTCCTCAGCCCGCTCAATCCGCACAATCTTACCATCCGACCAATGGTCTTTCCCGCTGAGGGCAAGTTACTTATGCGTATATATGGACTTGTACAACCTGCCTGGCTACAAATTGACGGCACAAATAGCAATCCAATCGAACAAAACGACGAATTGATCGTCAGTGCCTCCAAACGTTCGGTGTCATTTATCAAACTCTCCAACCGCACCTTTTATCGAATACTGCGAAATAAGATGCATCTGGGACGCTGATGCTGATAGAACTGAAACTGGAAAACTATCTTTTCGTGCAAAGCGCTCAGTTTTTCCCCGGTACCGGGTTTACCGTCATCAGTGGTGAGACAGGAGCGGGCAAATCAGTCCTGGTTGGAGCGATCACTCTCATCTTTGGCGAGGGATCAGCCATTCCGGAGCCCTTTGACCCCAACAAACCCGTCTTACTGGAATCGATCTGGTTGTTGAGACCACATCATCCATTGTTCTGTATTTTGGAAGAAGATGGCGGCAGCGAAAGAGAACTGATCATCGCCCGTGAGATCAATCCCTACGGAAAATCCACCTTTTATCTGGATGGCAGACGTAGCAGTTTGGCAGCGATCAGGGCATTAAAGCCATATCTGATCGACTTTCACCACCAACGTGACCAGCAGCAGTTATTAAACAGCGATTATCAACTCCAGATCCTTGATCTTTATGCCGGGCACAGCGATCTTGTGGATGAATTTGGCAGGGCTTACAGAGGATTGAATAAACTCCTGCGCAAACTGAATGACTTGCGGGACCAACAGCTGCAACAGTCACAAATGATGGAATTATACCGCTTTCAGGCAGACGAATTGGAAAAGGCAAACCTGAATGAAGGGGAAGATGGACGCCTGCAACAGGAATACGATCTATTAAGTCAAGCCGACGAGATAAAAGATCTTGCCCAAAGCACCCTGCATGACCTGTATGAAACGGAAAACAGCGTCTTTGACCGGGTAAGCGGAGCCCTAAACCGGATCGTGAAATATGCCGGTCTTGATGCCTGCCTGGCAGAACTGGAATCTTCGCTCGATCAATGTGTGGACGCCCTGCATAATAGCGCTGATCTTTTACGCCGCTGTGATCATACGATCGCCACTGATCCCGGTCGCCTGGATGAGATCAGACAACGGCTTGATCTGATCAATCAATTGAAACAAAAATATCGTCTGAACACCATCACAGACTTACTGCAATTCCAGCGCAAAATCCTCGCCGAAATTGATGCCTACACGGATTGTGCCGACGCAATCAAGGCAATGGAAGATTCTATAAACAAAGAGTTTGAATGCTTGACCAAACTTGCTACTGCTCTCAGTTCCAGCCGCCATCAAGCAGCTAAGCGGCTATGCTCTGACCTGGGGGAAAACATACGTCAATTAGCTATTCCGCACGCGAGATTTGAAATACAAATTGACAAAAAGTCCGAGAGTAATTTTGTCATTCTCGACTTCTTGTCAAGGTGTGACGCTTCAGGAACGGATAGCGTGGACTACAGATTTTCCGGCAATCCCGGCAGTGCGCTTAAACCGCTCAAAGCAGTGGTCTCGGGCGGAGAGCTGTCACGCATCCTGTTGGCGATCAAGAAGGTGCTGGCGCAAAAACTATACACTAAACTGATGATCCTGGACGAGATCGATGCCGGCATTGGTGGAAAGACAGCAGAATACATGGCTGATTATATCCACCAGATCGCTGCCCATCATCAAGTGCTGTGTATCACACACCTGGCTCAGATTGCCGCCGCAGCCGATACACACATTATGATCGCAAAGCACAGCGAATTAGCCAAAACCAGGATCGCATGGCTGATGCTGGATGAAGATCAAAGAAAACACGAGATAGCGCGAATGCTCTCCGGGAAAATCACCGAGCATTCCATGAAACACGCAGATGAATTGATTAACAGATAAAAGAGGCAAAGATGATAACATCAAGCACCAAACGCCGTCTTCGCAAAGTAGGTATGTTTGTTACCTTTCTTGCGCTTGCCATCACCGTTTTTCAGATGTATTTGACTCATGATGCAAGAACTGCTGCGCCCAGCAGATTGGAAAGCGACAATGTCTTCAACAACTCACGCGGCATAAACAAAGTAAGAATCAATGCCCAAAGTGGTAATGTGGATGATGCGAAAAGAGAATTGAACGATGCGCTGAGAAGCATTCCTCACGACAAGATCTACACCAAAGACGAAGCGGGATCGGGGATTTACATCCACCGGATTTCCCAGAAGGATATTGATCTTTTCACCGATGCCATATCACGCAAAGCGAACATACATTCCCAGACGGTTATGGCCGATACTTCACTGATCAATTTTGACGAGGAAGCCGTAAAGGTGAATCTTGCCTCCAAAGAACGACAATATAATCACCTGAGCCAACTTGCCATCCGTACCGACATCCAGAACAGGACGATGAACCAATTGTTTAATGAAATGCTGGATTTGAGGCAGAAACTGGATAGTTACAAAAATATCGACAAGGTTTTACTATACACAATCGTTACCACCAGTGTCAGTCAATCCAGTCCTTTATCGATGGTAAAGAGATTTGTCCTTTCTTTCCTGCGTCATTTGGGCATTCTCTTCATCTCCACCGTCATGATCTATTACGGCGCCAAGCTTCTGATGTTCCTGCTCAAACTGATGGGCATCAAGGATCTCGGTACTCTTACCGGATACGGGTATGGTAGTTACGGCGGATATAAAAACTATTCCGGGAGATATAGCGGATATAGTTATGGCAGCCGCAGAAAGGTTAAGCGCGTCTATAAAAATAAACCTACTTCCGACAGCTCTGAATCTGATGAAGAAGGTAACAACTCATAATCAGGAGGTGACACATGCTGATACAAGCGTGGCATGTTTGGATCATGATCGGCATTTTTTGCGTGATCATCGAGATTTTTGATCCGGCGTTCTTTTTTCTTTCACTGGGGATAGGGGCGATCGTTACCGGATTGCTGTCGTTCTCCGGAATCTTCAGATCGAATGTTTACTTACAAATCCTTACTTTCTGCATCATCAGTTTCATTGCCTTCCTGTTCATGAGAAAATTGGGCAGGAAGGTATTGGATCACCCCAGCAGCGAGACAAATGTCTTTGCCCTCGTGGGCAAAAAAGCCGTCGTAGTTGACGATATTCCGGCAGATGGCAAAGGCCACGTTAAGATCGGTGGCGAGGAGTGGGCGGCTGTAGTTCATGATGGTAAACCGCTGGCCAAGGGGAGTAAAGTAACCGTGCTGGAAATAGAAGGAAACAAGGTTATTGTGGAGGAATCAATCCAGTAGTTTATATACATGAGAACCAAGTCCCCCCATTCCCACAGTTTATACGGCTCATAGGATGAATGTGATGAATACAAAAAGATTGCTCCTGATCATGTTGCTCTTTGCAATGATGATCACTCTCGTTGCCCAGGTCAACGGTAACCTTCAGACCATTGGCGGCAAACGCATACTGCATGTCTGGGGAACCCATTCCGAACGCGGATATGCCAAGGGTTACCTGCTGCCTACGTCGATCACTCAGGTCTTCCATAACTACGTTTACCAGACCTTTGCCATGGCAAACCCCAATCATTATAACACTTTACGCGGTTTCTACCTAACCAATTTCAACGTAGAGGACAAATACTACCAAGAGGCCGCGGCCATCATATCCGGTGTTGTTGATGCCGGAGGTAACATCTATCACATTGGTCTGCAACGTGATCTGGATGCGCATGACCTACTCCTTGCCAATGCTATCGTCGATATCAGCGTTTACCGCAACGATGTGACGGGAGACGACAGTTTGGAACTTGGCTGCGCCTCATTATCCAGTTGGGGAATGGCCACAGCGGCAGATTCCACGCTTGCCGGGCGGCTGGTGATCACCCGGATGCTGGACTGGAACCAGAATTCATCGCTGATCAGCAATCCCCTGGTCGTGGTAAGTCATCCTTCCGAGCCGGGAGAAGTTCAATGGATCTCCTTTACCTATCCCGGTTTGATCGGAGCCCTTTCTGCGATATCCGAGACCGGCACCGCCGCTTTTTTGAATATGGGCAACGCAGGCACCTATAATAATCTCAACGATCTGCATCCCATCCTTTTCAGCATCCGCAATGCCGTAGAAAGCCCGGACTATAATCTGGATGGATTATCCACCCCGATCGATGTCTTTGATGCCATTGCCGGGAGGAACCACCTTGCCGGAACCATTATCCACGCCGTCAGCGACAATCCGGATTTTACCGGTGGCATTATCATCGAAAACAACAATCTATCTCCCGCCGTTTACCGCACTCAATACCAGAACGGCAATCTGCCCGCTGATCATCTGGCAGCCACTAACCACTTCCGCATGCTGAGTTTTCCCGCATGCTGCGACCGGTATGTAAACATTGCCGATTCGCTCTTCACCAATCCGTTTATGAGCGCCAAGCGCCAGTTATCCCTAATGACCGGCGCCACAGGAATGGCTCACAATCTGATGCAGATCCAATACGTCCCCGTCAATGGAGAGATCCGCTGGTTGACCGCCACCATCCATCAACCGGCTTATTCTACCTCGGCGCTGGTTCTCAACGCCAACGAGTTATTCGATTTCCCCGTCCCGACCAGTGATCACCATCTCCCACCTCCCACCGCAAACCTGAGCGTTTATCCCAACCCCCTTATTTCGGGAAGCGACCTGCAACTCAAATCAAATGTTCCGATCAGTGAAGTCTCCTTATTCAATCTGCGTGGACAACGGATCATGCACTTTACATCACAACAACCGGTGGATACATTCACCCTCTCTGCTGCAGATCTGAAGCAATATGCGCGTGGCGTATACATTCTCCGTATCCGCATCCGCGAAGGAAAAGCCATTGCCCGCAAATTGATGTTGATGGACTGATCTGCCGAGCCATTGGTTTTGATGATACCTTCATCAATTGACATAGGACAGCGTCCTTTGACCCGCAACCCGATTGTCGGCATCAGCATGAATTACATGAAACTGGGCTCCTATCACCAGTTCCATATCCGCGACCGCTACGTGGATGCCGTTACCGAAAGCGGCGGACTGCCTCTACCTATTCCTTGCACCGGCGATTCAGCCGTCATCAGTCAATACCTTGACCTCATTGGTGCGCTGATCATCATCGGCGGACAGGATTATCCCGCTCATCTTTATGGTCAAAGGCCGCACCCCATGATCGAACCCACCCATCCCCGCCGGGTGAGATCGGACTTAATGTTGTTTGAATCGGCACTGGAGCGTGGTATTCCCTGTATGGGCATTTGTGCCGGTATGCAATTGATGAATATCTCCACCGGCGGTCAATTGATCCAGCATATCACACCCGAGGTTATTGGGCAGAACGGGATCCGTCCCTGTCTGGAAAACCATTATGGCGAGGTCTGTCATCCCATATCCATCTCCGGTGGCAAATGGCTGCCCCAAATCTTTGATACTGACACGATCATGGTTAATTCCAATCACCATCAAACCCTCCATCCTGATCATATCGGACGAGGTTTCAAGGTTGTCGCCACCGCTCCCGATGGCATCATCGAAGCCATCGAATATGATTCAACCCACTTCGTGCTGGGCATCCAATGGCATCCCGAACGCCTCACCAATCTCGGGCACCGGCGAGCGATCTTTGGCTTTTTGGTTACGCAGGCACGTTGCAGCAGCGGGAGCCAAAGCAACTAAGGGTCACAGAGAGTTCCTGCCCCCGTCCCAAATACCGGACCCAGGACGTAGAACATGGAATCGATCAGTCCTATTGTGCGTTTCTTGCTACTCTAAAGCCACTGAAATTTGTAGCCAGATAGGGCGATATGTAGAACCTTCTGGCCACCGTGCAATTGCTGGCGTCGCTATTCCAGCCACCGCCCCGGAAGGCACGATACAATCCCGTTGACGCTCCGGCAGGATTCGTGACATCACCCACGGGATACTGATAGGCATAGATATCCCAGCAAAACTCCCACAAATTCCCGCTCATATCAAACAAACCGAGTTCATTGGGCTTCTTCGTGCCGACGGGCTGAACCTCCTGCGTATTTCCGGTATGCCAAGCCACGATCTCCGCGTCGTTGGAGCCGCTGTAGATATAGTTATTGGTTTGAATTCCACCCTGAGCGGCAAACATCCATTCCATCTCGGTGGGCAAACGATAGCCATTGGCGTTCCAATTACAGGAGATCAGTGTATGATCGGCACCGGGCTGATCCCATCCAACCGGCCAGTTATCCGGATTTACCCCAAAACCGGCATAGGTATAGCAGGGCGCATATCCCTCCACCATGCTGCGTTTATTGCAATACTCGATCGCATGTGCCCAGCGGATCTCGGTGACCGGTTTTTCGGATTCGATCTCGGTATGGGTAAACATCACAACAGTCCATTCCAATTCAGTGATCTCACGCCTTCCGATATAGTAGGAGGAAAGCGTCACATTGGATGTGCCATTATGGAAAGTGCCTCCCTGAACAAGCTGCATCTGGTCTGATAAATTGATGATATAATAGGCGGATACGATACTGCTGGGCACCCAGTCATCCTTGAATGCCTTTGCTTTGAGCAGGGTATTATAGGCGATATTGAGAGGGTGCGTATAGAGATGGGAGGTCGAGGTCGGATTCGATCCGTCGATGGTGTATCGGATCATCGCACCCTGGACGGGATGACTGATGCTTACCATCTGTGCAGTGGGATAGTAACCGGAATCGATGGAGAATGCCGGATCAGAGAGTTTTAGAGTATAGTCGTCCGCAGTGACCGCACTGGGAATATGTCCGTGAAGAAAAGCCCTTGCCTTGAGCGTCGCCGATGTCGAAACGAGTATGGGTTGGGTATAAAGCGCAGATCCCACATTCGGTTCGGTTCCGTCCAGAGTATATCGGATCTGGGCTGCTGCTGTTTGGCTGGAGATATTTATCAAAACCGGCGCATGATAGATCCCTCCGGCGGGATCAAAGACCGGTGATGCGATGATCGTAAAGTCATATTGTGCGCTCACCGTTTTACTTGATATCCAGCCGGATTTATATGCTCTTGCTTTCAGGGTGGTGGTTTCGGATATGGGTATGATCCCTTCATACAAATAGGAATTGCTGTTTGGCTCTGTGCCATCCGTGGTATATCGGATGGTGGCGCCGGTCGTGGCACATGAGATCATTACATTGACCGGTGCATTATATGTCCCGCCCGAAGGGGAAAAGACCGGATCGGCGATCTGCTCATCATCGATGCCGGTGCTTCTGGGGCTACAGGAGATCAACAACAAACCCATTACTGCGAGTCCTGTCAATCTCCAAAAAATCTTCTTACTCATAACTTTCCTCCTGTCCTAAGGATGAGACGAGGTTTGCGTTGTCGGATTGATCACAATTTATAACCCAGAGAGAGGACGGCAGATCTCAGATTGAAGGCATTGCGCGCGGGTGCGTCGCCCAGGGAATGGAGGCCTGCCGTGATCCTGAGATCGAGGATAAATTCGTCATTGCCCAGCCCCATGCGGAATATATCTTTGATGCCGATCCCCATTCCGATCACGAGATCCACTTTGTAATCCAGCAGTTTATCGCTACCGCTTTCCACCCTGCGACTGCTGAAAACCGTGGCGGCGTCGGATTGATCGGTGACAAAGGTGTCGATCTTTCGTTCAAGGGCATTGATGCCTTTGTGATAGGTGGCGCGATTGTCCAGCAAAAACGATACCGAAGGGCCAAAATACATATAAGCCCCCTGATAGGAGCCCTGCAGTTCTTCGACTGATAATCCCTGCTTCATCTTAAATAATAGCGGCAGCGTCAGATAATCCATCGTTTTGTCAATATAGCCATTCAAGGTGTCCGCAAATTCAGCGACCAGCAGAATACTATTCGTCTCCGGCAATTTCCCCCAAAAGTCATACCGGTAGGTATATCTCTGCCACAGTAATTCGGGCTGGAACCACAGGGAATGGGCGTCCTTGCTGAGTAAAAAGGAAGTATAAATACCGAGATTCTGTGCCAGATTGCTTTGGGTTTCCGCAGAACGGATCCGCAGATATCCCACATCTTCCATCACGTTGCTTTGCTTTTGAATCTCATACCGTAATTCATGATCCGATTCATCTCCATAGAGCGAAGACAATCCCGCTCCATATTTGATGCCCCATTCAAAATCCATCCCGCTCAACTGACAGAAAACCATCAGCATCAGGATCAGCGCAATGTAATACCTGTTCATACTCACTCCTCTGAAAAGGATAGTTATCTGACTTTACTGCAATCCTTTAGCCCGCTATGCCAAATTCCCCGGATCCTGCTGGCAAGGTGGTCTGGACCAGCCCGGAACGGCAAGGGACTGTTCATATCAAACAACGCTTGTCACGGGTAATCGAGCGCACCATTCCCGTCAAGAAATTTATCGCAGACGATCATTTTTGACCACGCCGCCCACTCCGCGGGACAAGATCTGCCTCCTAAGCCCACCTTCCTCCCATCGCTCCTTCCCTCTTCTTCCCTGCTTGATAACCTTAGTATAACCTTACGGTCGTAAGGTTATACTAAGGTTATACTAAGGTTATCAAGCAAGGAGGAGGCATGACCAAAAGGAAAGATCCGGGGATCCGATCTTACCCTGAGACAGGTCTGGCAGCAACATTCCATCGGTGTGAGATGCGGGTATGCTGCTGCTTTTTATTGACGGAAAAAACGGGTTTTAATAGATGGAACCCTAATAGGAGTAATGTAATGATGATTGAAGAAATACACCGGCACGTCCTGGATACCAGCGCTGTCCTGGAAGATGCCACGCAAGAGATGGCAAAAGTAATCGTGGGTCAGGAAGCGGTATTGCGACGTCTCCTGATCGGTATCCTTGCCAATGGGCACATCCTGCTGGAAGGTGTTCCTGGCTTGGCCAAGACCTTGATAATCAGCACCTTGTCACGTGTATTCGCTGCTTCCTTTCGCAGGATTCAATTTACGCCCGACCTGCTGCCTGCCGATATTACCGGGACGCTGATCTACAACCAGAAATCGGGAGAATTTACGCCGAAACAGGGACCGATCTTTGCCAATTTCATCCTGGCGGATGAGATCAACCGCGCCCCGTCCAAAGTGCAATCCGCGCTTTTGGAAGCGATGCAGGAACGGCAGGTGACGATCGGCGATACGACTTATCCTCTGCCGCAGCCCTTCTTTGTGATGGCGACGCAGAACCCTCTGGAGCAGGAAGGCACCTATCCATTGCCGGAAGCGCAGGTCGATCGTTTCCTGCTCAAGGTCAGGATCAAGTATCCCAGTTTTGATGAGGAACGGCAGATCATGAACCGGATGGTGACGGATGAGCCGATAGCAGTCAGACAGGTTTTGACCACTGATGCCATCCGCCGGATGCGTGATGTGATGAATGAGATCTGGATGGAAGACAAACTCAAGGATTATATCCTGCATTTGGTGCAAGCGACACGGCATCCCGAACGCTATCCGCGGCTTTCATCGCTGCAGGGTTTGATCTCCTGCGGCGCATCTCCCCGGGCATCGATCTTTTTGGCACGGGCGGCAAAAGCGCATGCTTACATTGAACATCGCGGGTACGTGATCCCCGATGACATCAAAGCCATCGGCAAAGACGTCCTGCGCCACCGGATCATCCTCTCCTATGAAGCCGAGGCGGAACAACTTGGCACCGAAGACATCATCACCCGGATATTCGAGGAAATAGAAGTTCCCTGATGCTGACCCAAAGCCCTGCGGATATTCTCAAACGCATCCGTAAGATCGAGATCCATACCAAAAGTCTGGTCAATGAGATCTTCGGCGGCGAATACCACTCGATGTTCAAAGGACAGGGATTGGAGTTCTCCGAAGTGCGGGAGTATATGCCGGGGGACAATTACCGCGACATCGATTGGAACGTCTCCGCCCGGCTGGGTATGCCATACATCAAGAAATACCGAGAAACGCGGGAATTGAACGTCTTTTTTATTATCGATTGCAGCGCCTCGCACAACTTTGGCACGCGGGTCATGCTCAAAAAAGAATTGATGGCGGAGATCAGTGCGGTGCTTTCCTTTTCCGCATTGTCCAATAACGACAAGGTGGGAATGATCATGTTTTCCGATCAGCTGGAAAAATACCTCCCGCCGCGAAAAGGTCGCAATCACACTTTACAGATCCTGCGCGACATTCTCTATCTGGAGCCGCGTTCCACCCGCACCTCTTTGTTCAGCGCTTTGGAATATGCCAACCGGATCCTCAAGAAACGCAGCATCGTCTTTGTCCTCTCGGACTTTCTGGACAGTGGTTTTGAACAGCCCTTCAGCCATTTGGCACGCAAGCATGATGTGATTGCCATCCGTATCTCTGATGCGGCGGAAATGGCTCTGCCGGAGGCAGGGATATTGAATCTGTGTGATCCGGAGACCGGTGAATACTTTATGGTCAATACATCCTCCCGTCAACTGCGGCAGCACTATCAGCAAATGATGAAAACACAGGAAGCAGTACTGGACCGTCTGGTGCAGCAAAGCCAAAGCGACCTCCTCACCATTCGGGCGGACGAACCTTATATCCTGTCGTTGAGGAACTTCTTTGAATGTCGGCGCAAGAAATACCGGAGACATCGATGAAACGGCGGATTATGGCCGAGAGCGGTCTTATGCAGATACCCATGCTCAATGCCGTTACCGGAGCGGATCATCCCTTGTCCGGGCGTAATAAAGATCGTCCTCATCGCAATAGTGCATCCCATAATCTACACACCGCATTACTCTTGTTGCTGGTCTTGATCCTGCTGCCGGCAATGCTGTATCCGGCGCTTGTTCAGCGTCTGGAAAACGACGACGGGTTGCGGGTTGGCGACCGTTTTCATCTGATCATCAGCGGCGATATTCCTTTGCGCAAAGCGATCGTACCTGATACGCTTACCCAGTTTGCCATCGTGCAGACGGACGTTTTGCGCAATGGTAATGCACCGTCCTCCTTGCGGCTTACGATCGTTCCGTTGCAGCTCGGATGGCTGAGTATGCCCCGCTTGCGGATCATTCCCGAGGTATCTCATGCGGAATCATTATACACGGATGCCTTCAGCGTAAATATCCTGGCTGTCAGGGCGGAAGGTGATACGCTGCTTCGAGATATCACGGCGGTCCAGCGATACCGCCTGGAAATGCCGTGGTGGGCTTATTGGACGCTGGGAGTCATGGCACTGGCGGTTTTTATTGCTATCGTCGGTATCCTGCTGGTGAATAGACGGGAAGCCGGACCGGTTAAAATGGAACCCCAGGCGGAGGTAGATAAAAGACCCCCACTTCGGATCGTACTGGAAGAATTATCCCGGTTGATCGCAGAGGAGCTGTTGGAACAAGGAAGATTCGTTGAGTTCCACTATCGTCTTTCTCTCATTTTGCGGTTGTTTCTGGAACTGGAACATCGCTTCCCGGCGATGGAGATGACCACTTCCGAGATCCGGGATCATCTGCGAACGCTGTCTCCTGCACTGTCCCAGACCCCAGAAATCCTTGACTTTCTGCAATACTGTGACAGGATCAAATTTGCCAAATACGAAACCGATAAAGAGCAAGCGGATACCTGGGTGGAATGGCTGAAACACTACTTCCTGGAACTTACACATGAGCAGAAGGAAACAGAGACGGACAGACGGGATCAGGCTTCCATACAGCATCATACAGAGAGCGCAGACGAAACACGCTCCAATGACAGGTTAAATCCACGGTCGGAACATGATGCGGCGGCACACGCACAACAATATGATCAGCCACATCCGCCAGGGAAGGATAGTGATGCTTAGATTTCAATATCCCTGGTGGCTTCTGGCATTGGCGGTCATACCCTTGTATCTGTATTATGAACAGGTGTTCAAACGCCGAAATCAACGCCGCTTGCCCTTTACAAACCTATCCGCATTGATGCGCTTATCTGCCAGAGACCGCTTCTGGCACTGGCTTCTGCCGGGCTTGCGCGCACTGCTGATGCTTTGCCTGATCATAGGTTTATCCCGGCCGCAATGGGGAGTGACCGTCCGTGATTTTGAAAATAAAGGCGTGGATCTGGTGATCGCATTGGATGTCAGCGGATCGATGCTGGCGCTCGATTTCAAGCCGCAAAACCGACTGGTCGCCGCCAAAAGAGTGGCAGCGGATTTTATCAAGAAGCGCACCAACGACCGGATCGGCTTGGTAACTTTTGGTTCTTATGCGCTTACGATCAGTCCGCTCACTTTTGATCACGCCACGCTGTTGAAACGACTGGAGGAAGTGGAGGTCAATCCGGATGCCTCGGCCACGGCTATTGGAATGGGCTTGGCAAAGGCAGTGGCAAGATTGCATGATTCTTCTGCCAAGTCCAAAGTCATCATCCTGATCACCGATGGGGTCAATAATACCGGTGAGATCGATCCCCTCAACGCTGCCGAGATGGCACGGGCGATGGATATCAAAATCTATAGTATTGGAGTCGGGAGTAATGAACCGGTGGACTTTCCGGACTATGATCCCTTCTTTGGCACGCGTTACAAGAAAGTGGTGATCGGATTGGATATGGAGACGCTTGATACCGTCGCTGCCATGACCGGCACAGGTAAAGCCGCACTGGCAACTGATACCGGGCAATTGGATGTAGTGATGTCCCATATCGATCAACTGGAAAAGACCGATTTTAGGTTTTCGCTCCGTTATCGCTGGAAAGAGCAGTTTATGCTGTTTCTTTGGATTGCGGCGGCTTTGGTCATGCTTGAACTGATACTCCGCCTTTTATGGCAGATATGGTTACCATCAGCGGCCTGAGATGAATCTGGTAAATCCCTCTTACCTGTGGCTTTTGCTGGTGGTGATACCGCTGATCTGGATGATCGTCCGTCACCGGAAAAGGGAAGGATCACGTTTCAAACGCTTTGCCGATGGGATGTTTTACGAGACCTATCTGGGAAAGAACTCGACCTTTTTTACCAATCTCAAGGCAAGTATGCTGCTTCTGGCTTTGATCTTTCTCATCTTGGCATTGGTGCGTCCGCAATGGGATTATGAAACCAAGGATTTTAATGTAACCGGCTTTGATATCGTGTTTTGCATCGATGTATCCAAGAGCATGGATGCCCAAGACCTGCCGCCTTCACGTCTGATCCGGGCAAAGATCCAGATCGAGTCATTTCTTAATCGCCTCAAAGGTGACCGCATTTGTGTCGTTGCCTTTGCCGGAGAAGCCGTCATCAAGAGCCCATTGACCAATGACTATGACGCGATCCGCATGCTGCTGAGTAGTTTGACCACCGATATTATACCCGAATACGGTACTGATATCGGCGCTGCATTGGAAAAGGCGGCGGATGCCTTGTCCACCGGCAGTGACAATCGAATGGTGATCCTCATTTCAGATGGAGAAGACCATTCCGGCAGGGTTTCACTTGCCGCACAAGAACTCAGCCGACAGGGAATACCCGTTTACACCATGGGAGTGGGTAGTCCGGATGGCGGTATAGTTTATCATCCTGTCTTTGGCGGGCAAGTGACGGCTTTTGATGTGGAAACGCTCAAAGAAATTGCTGCCACGACCGGAGGAGAGTTTTATGCGGTTACTCCGGGTCAAGCAGAGATCGATCTCCTGCTCCAGGAGATCTATGCCACCGAGCGTCAGCAATCCACGCTTAGAGGCGTCAGTAGTTTCAAGGAACAATACCATCTCTTTGGGATCGCTGCGCTATTATTCATTTTGCTGGAGAGTTTCCTGCCGCCCTGGCTGAAGAGGAAGACAACGGTATGAGCCATAAAATCAGACGGATCCTTCTCGCAGGCCTGATCACCCTGCTCATCCTCACTGGCGGATTTATCCTCTGGACATTGCTTTTTAACCGCCCTGCCCTGATCAATAGCCGTGGCAGGCATCACTACCGCAATGAGGATTACACCGATGCCGAAAGGCAATTCCGGATCAACTCCCTGCGTCCGGAAGCGGATAGCATTGCCGATGCCAATCTGGCACGCAGTCAATATCGACAGGGAAAGTATAACCAGAGCGAACAAACCCTGAAGAACTATCTGAACAAGGATTCCCGCCAGCATCAGAGCCATGCCTGGTATGACCGCGGCAATGCCAGTTTTCGCCAGAATAAATACCAGGAAGCCTTGGATTCATACAAGCAATCGCTTTTGCTCAATCCCGCCAATGAGGACGCCAAAGCAAACTTTGAACTGGTTCTACAGATGCTGCAACAGGATCAGGATCAACAGAAGAAAGAGCAGGAACAACCCAAACAAGACGAACAAAAAGAGGATATCCTGAATCGTTTGCGTGCACTTGACCAAAAGGAAGCCCTTGACCGGCAACAACAGAGTAAACGCGCTCAACCCCAGGGAGGAAGATGGTGGTAGGGATGAAGTCCGTCCAACGCTTGATCCTGACGCTTGTCTATTTACTCCTTGCCGCCGCCGTCTTTGCCCAAAACGTCAATGCCAGGGCTTTCGTGGACAAGACGACGGTGGGGATGTATGACAAACTGCACTACACGATCAGCGTCACCAGTGACCGACCGGTGGAGATCAATGAACCCATCCTTCCGACAATAGATGGCCTTACTCAGCGCAATATGATGTCTTCCACTTCCCGCAGCACCAGCATTGTCAATACCCAGGTCACTCATCAGATCAAATATGACTACACCTATGTTTTGCTGCCCACTCGTCCCGGTAGTTCAATCATTCCTGCCGTCAGTGTAAGCGTGGGAAACCGGACTTACAGGACAGAACAGATCCCGATCCAGATCCTTGCTTCCGCCCATGGCATGCCTCAGTCTCCGTCATTGGTCGATCCCTTTGATTATTGGACTTTTGAGGAGAATCAACCTGCCACCGGCTTGGCGTTTATAGCCGCGGAGACGCCCAGGCACCGCATCTGGCTGAATGAGCCGGCGGTGATCTCCTATTACCTCTACACCAATCAGGATATCATGTCGCTCAATTTGCGGGAGGAAAAGGACTTTCCCGGATATGGCAAGGCAGAATTTGATCAACCCCAGTCACTTACTTATCATTACGTGGATCATAATGGTCAGACCATCCGGCGCGCCCTGCTCAAACGCTTAGCCATCTCACCCAATGTCACCGGAACCATCAGAGTTCCCCAATTGGTTTGTTCTGCCCGGCTATCATCCTTGTCTTTCAGCAGTTTGGATCTGGCATCACGTGATCTGTCGCTGGAGGTCTTGCCCTTGCCGGCGCTGAACCGTCCCGCAAATTTCAGTGGTGCGGTGGGGTCGTTCAGAATCAGTGAGAACATGAACGAGACCCAATTGATCTTGGGTGAAGTGTTAAATTACAGCATCCAGATCAGCGGCAGGGGCAATTTTAACCAGTTCAGTGCACCCCAGATGGCCAGCACACCTCATTTCCGGATTGCTGTTCCCGTGATCAGCGGCAATCTCAAAGCCGGCATTGATGGCTTACGCTCTTATTTCTACACTGCAATTCCACAGGATAAGGGGGATTTCGTCTTTAGTGGCGCCACCTTCAACTGGTTCGATACGGACAGCGGCATTTATCGTATTTGGCGGGGAGAGGATCACCAGATCAATGTCAAGCCCGGCAATGTCTTTTCTACCTTTACCAATTTCTTGCAGAGGGAAGATGCGATCCGCTTCAATTCCGCCGTTGAAGGTGATGTAAGCAAGCCGTATCATTTCATTCTGGGCAGCATATACTACTGGTTAGCGGTCTTTTTATTGGGCATTTCGTTGCTTGCTTCCTACCTTGTTGCTTCCACGCGCAATCTTCGTCTGCGGGATCCTGAGCATTATGCCGGGATCAGAGCCGAACGTCATTTGCGCCGATATCTCCGGGAAGCGCAAAATGCTGCCCGCCAGGGCCATGCCCAGTTTTATCCCCTTGGCGAGAAAGGGCTGATCCGCTATCTGGCGGAGAAACACAATGTCCCGAACCATTTATCCACCGAGGATCGGATGGATGCCCTTGTCCAAAGAGGAATCCCGGAGGAATTAATCACACAAGTGAGGAGTTTTCTATTGCGTTGTCAGACCGTGCGCTACATGCCCGGCGGCTTTGATCAAAACAAACTGCAGGATGACCTGAGTTCTCTCAAAATGCTGATCAATGCATTGTCCGGATTACAAAAGACACCGCGCTCTTCCCGATCAGCGACTGCTTCAGCCGGTGGCGGAGCATTCATCCTGTGTCTGATCCTGTGTCTATTGACGATAGCGATGACTGGTGAGGCGACAGAGGTCAATACAACCGAAACGCCGGCTCTCACCAGTGAGATAGCCCGGAATGATGATACCGATCATTACGAACTTGACCGGATGCTGGAACTGGAGAACAAGGGCATCCGCAATCCCGATCTTTATTTCAATGTTGGCGTCCAATACTCCGAGCGCCAGGCAAACCCGATGGCGATCCTTTACTATTTACGGGCGCTCAATCTCGATTCCAGTCACCGTCCGGCGCGGGAAAACCTGGAATATACCATTGCCACCGGCAGTAACCGAGACCAGTATCCCCGTCATTCCTTCCTGGCCGGTCTCTTTTTCGGGGTTTACAACTACCTCAATCTCAACCGTCTGTCCTTGTTATGCCTGATTTTGTTTGCGTTGATCGTGCTCTGTTCCCACTGGCTGATGCATCTCAATCCCGAGAAAGAACGAGGCTTGCCCATACTTACCCTGTTCATTCTTTTATTTTTTCTGCTGGGATTTGTGGCGATGCTGGGTTTCAAATATTACCGCCATGCCAATAACGCCAAGATCGTTATCACATCACCTTCCGTAAATGGTCACAGCAGTCCCGATGCCCAGGGCGATATCCTCTTTTCCATTACCGCCGGACTGATTGCGGAAGTGAAGCAACATAATGGCGATTGGGCTTTGATCGTTCTTCCCAATGGCGGAAGTGGCTGGATTCACCGCCAGGATTTCCTCGCCGTCAAGGGTCACCGATAACCGCAGTTCCATCCCACATAAAAAAGACCGTCCGTGTTATGACGGTCTTAGATCATGGGGTTGTGTTGATTTAGAAAGGACCCGCCACTCCGTACAGGGAGATGTTCAATTCCAAGATTTTTGAATAATCCAGAGAGTTGACATAAAACTATCTGGTTAACTATGGAGTTTCCTGATTCTGGTTGACACTTTTCATTTTCGTGGTTGTTTCTTCTTGTCAAGATTAATCTTCTTCACTTTGACTATCAATACCTTAGAATATATTCTTGCCCCCTGCCCGGGCGGGGGGCAAGAGCCCGATTTTACCTCAGGGTTACCGTTATTTTTCCCTGTGTAACCTATTAGTACTACGTAAGGTACACGCTTTCCTATGCTACTATGCAAATGCTGAGTATTGTACCGGTTTATCGCCGAATCTATATACCGGATAGCATCCAAACCATCTGACAGGCATAATCCTTAGCTAATACTGACTGCGCTGGAAGGAGAAACGATATTGTGTTTTTGCGTTCTCGAAATTTGGTGATTCCAGTATGTGCAACACTCTTGGATTTCGTACGCTTGTTGCTGGGTTGGTTTTGCTTGGGCATAGGTTCTGCGTGCAAGTAAAAAAGGTTTACAAAATAATGCCCTCCCAGATAAATGGCATTTGTCAATGTGATTGAGACGGATAATCCTGCTGACATTGAATATGACAATACTCATGAACAGGGAGTAGAGATGAAACAGGAAATATTGAGCCACTTTCAAGTCACCCAGATGGTCGATCTTGCCACCTGCGACCAGGGACAGCCCCGCCTGCGTCCGATGACGCTGATCTGTTATGTGGGACGTTTTTTCTTTGCCACCGGCTCTGCCGATAACAAATGTGCCCAGATCGACGCCAATCCCCGGGTGGAATTTTGCTACCTTCTCAATACCGAGACCAATAAGGGTTACATCCGAGCGACCGGAACACTGGCAAAGGTCTCCGATATCGGGATGAAAAAGACGATCGCCGATCATGCCACCTACATTTATCATTACTGGTCAGATCCGGCGGATGAGGGCTATCGGCTCTATGAGATGACCTTCACCCAGGTGCAGTATATCAGACCCGGTGAGATGATCGCGCAAGTGATCGATTGGTAATATCCGGGGATCGGCTTATCCTGTCAAAGAGGATGAAGACCGCATAACAAGAACTATGATAAACCCGGGAGGAGAACATGAGATTAAAGTATTTCGGACATTCCGCCTTTGCCCTTACCGACTCTGAGGGCAGGACGATCCTGATCGATCCCTTTTTGGACGGCAATCCATTGTCACCCGTCAAGGCATCCGAAGTAAAAGCGGATTTTATCATTTTGACCCATGCGCACGGCGATCATATCGGCGATGCCATGCAGATCGCTAAACACGGTCATCCCCTCTTCATCTGCGTCAATGAACTTGCCAACTACCTGCATGACAAGGGCTTCAATGCCCACAACATGCATATCGGCGGCAAGCGGCAATTTGATTTTGGGCAAGTCAAATTTACCATTGCTCACCACGGCAGCGTTACACCCGACAAGGTCTATGCCGGACCCGCCGCCGGCGTCATCGTCACCATCGCCGGCATTTCGATCTATCATACCGGCGATACCGGGCTCTTTTACGATATGAAACTGATCGGAGAGATCACTCCCATTGACTATTTCCTTGTTCCGATCGGCGATAACTTCACCATGGGTATCGATGATGCCGTCAAAGCCGTCGAAATGGTCAATCCTCGGATCACCATCCCGATGCATTACAATACCTTCCCGGTGATCGCGGCTGATCCTGAGGACTATAAAGCCCGCCTTGCCGCATTGGGCAAGACCTGCCTTATCATGCAGCCCGGCGCAAGCATTGATTTATCATAACTTTACAAAAATGAAAGGAGTATATCATGATGTTCCTGAAGATATTGGAACAGATTAAAACCTTGATCAGATCGCATACCGGCGTCGAAATGGCATTCGGTCAACCCACCCAGGTTGGCGATATGACCGTCGTCCCCGTTGCCCGGATATCCTTTGGTTTGGGCGGCGGCGGTGGAAAGGGCGGCAGCAAGCCCGCAAAGAAAGAAGATACTGCCTCGGAAGGCAAAGAAGATGAAACACCCAGCCCTGCCGTAAATAGCGAAGACGAAGGCGGTGGCGGAGGCGGAGGGTTAAGGACAGAACCCATCGGCATCTATACCATCAGGGGCGACAAGGTCAGATTCCATCCGGTGATCGCCTTCTCCGATCTAGTCAAAGTCCTCGCCATCGCAAGCGTATTGATCTGGCGGCTGACCAAAAGAAAGAAAGCCAAATTGGACAAGAATAAATGAAATTTACCGCTGCCACTCTGACCCCCGTCTCCTATCGCTATTTGCCGGAGAACTTTGCCATTACCGATCCGGAGACGGTAAAAGAACGCTATCAGACCCTTATCACCAGAAAACCCGCCGATGCCAAAGAACTGATGACGCTCATGGAAGAAGCGGCGGAACTGCATAAAGCGCTGGAAGATGAAATGTCCTGGCGCTATGTCCGCATGACTGTCCATGCCGATGACGCGTCCCATGCCGATGCCTACAATCAGTTCTACAGCGAGGTCTATGCCGCAACGGAAACTGCCCGCTTCGATCTGGAAAGATTGTTCTACGATTCTGCTTTCCGCTCGTCTCTCGACCCTGCCGAATATGCCCATTTGGAAAAGATAATCGCCAACAACATCGAACTTTACCGTGAGGAAAACGTACCATTGAATGTGCAGGAATCCGAACTCGCCAATAAATACGGCGCCATCATTGGCGGCTTGAGTGCTGAATTTGACGGCAAGGAATGCACGATGGCAAAACTCAATGCCATCCTCAAAGACCCCGACCGTTCTAAGCGGGAAGGCGCTTGGCGCTTGCGCTTTGATCTCCTGTCCTCCGCCCGTGACAAACTGGATACGCTCTTCGACGAACTCAAAGGGCTGCGCATCCAGATCGCCAAAAACGCCGGGATGGACAATTATCGCGACTATATGCACCACCAGAAAGGCAGATTCTCTTATACGCCCGAAGACCTCTACCGTTTCCATGACGCCGTGGAAGATGTCGTGGTGCCCTTCGTTTCCGACCTCCACGCCAGACGCAAGCTGGCATTGGGATTGGACATCCTCCGTCCCTGGGATACTGCGGTGGATCTGGATGGCAGAGTGCTGCACCCGTTCCTGACCACGGAAGAATTCATCGACAAGGCCCTGCAGGTGCTGGATAAGGTCGATCCCGCATATGCTGAACAACTGGCGATGATGAACAATACAGGCTTGCTCGATCTCGAAAACCGCAAAGGCAAAGCCCCCGGCGGGTACAATACCGGCATCCACAAACTTGCTTCCTCCTTTATCTTTATGAACCACGTCAAGTTGCACAACGACGTCGTCACCCTGCTCCACGAAGCGGGTCATGCCATGCACAGCGCAGCAGTTCGTGATATTGCGTTGGACTATTATTGCGACACGCCCAGCGAGGTGGCAGAACTGGCTTCCATGTCGATGGAACTGCTGACCATGGACTATTGGGACATCTTCTATCCGGACGCCGCCGACCTCAGGAAAGCCAAGCGTGACCAATTGGAAGGAACCCTCTCCTTTTTGCCCTGGTGTATGATCGTAGATGCCTTCCAACATTGGCTTTACCTTCATCCCGACCACACTCCCGGCGAACGGGGAACCGCTTATGCCGAGATCTACCGCCGCTTCTACCCTTCTATCGACTGGAACGGATTGGAGGATAAACTCCACAGCGGCTGGATGATGCAACTGCATATCTTCGAAGTTCCCTTCTACTACATCGAATACGGAATGGCTCAACTCGGCGCTCTCAGCGTCTATTGCAACTACCGCCAGAACAGAGACCAAGCGCTGCGACGGTATCAGGACTTCCTGAACCTGGGCTACACCAAGCCCGTGGATAAGTTGTACCGCATCGCCGGCATCCATTTTGACTTCTCCGAGGATCGTATCCGCGAACTGGTCGATTTTGTCCGCAACGAATTGGAAGCCCTGGATAGTATGTGAGGTAACCCTTGCTTTGCATCATCAGTGACAGCCATTTCGCACCCTATAACATCGCCACCGAGGAATTCCTGCTGAAGTCCAAGCAGGAAGATTTTTTCCTCCTTTACCGTAATGCGCCATCCATCATCGTTGGCAGGCATCAAAACACGCTTGCCGAGATCAATTGCGAATATGTCCGCGAGCACGATATCCCCGTCGTCCGGCGTATGACAGGAGGCGGAACGGTGTTCCACGACCTCGGTAACCTCAATTTCTGCTTTATCATGCTCGCCGACGGCGAGGGCTGGACATTTGAAAAATACACCGCTCCGATCCTTGAACTCCTATCCGATCTTGGCATCAAGGCGGAACTGCAGGGCAGAAACGACTTGACCATCGATGGCTTGAAATTCAGTGGCAATGCCAAATTGGTCTGGCGCAGTAAGATATTGCAGCATGGCACCATCCTCTTTGCTTCCAAGATGACCGATCTCTCGCAAGCATTGACCGTCAATCCCCTCAAATTCGCTGATAAAGCGGTCAAATCCGTCCGTGCCCGCGTCACCAATGTCTCCGATCACCTGACTGCGCCGCTCGGAATCGAAGAATTTATCGACAGACTCCACGCCCACGTCAGGAGCATGTATCCCCAAGCACGGGATTATACCTTTGCGCCGGAGGAAAGGGTGTCGATCCAGACGCTGGTCGATACGAAGTATGGCACCTGGGACTGGAATTACGGATTCTCGCCCAAGTATAACTTCAGCAAGGCGATACGTACCAAATGCGGTACCATCGAGGTTTACCTAAATGTCCACAAAGGCAGGATCACCGCGGTGCGCATCTTCGGAGATTTCTTTGCCCGGCGTGAGCTGAACGAACTGGAAAGCGCCCTGACCAATATCGAACATCTGGAGAATATCGTCCTCCGGAGATTGGAAGAATTGGATCTGAGCAGTTTTTTCGGCGACCTCAGCGCTGCGGAATTACTGCCCGTCTTTTTCTGATCGATCCCTTGATCTTTTTATCCAAAACGCCGGGATCGATCTTGATGACCTCATGCTTTCCAGCTGATCAGTCATGTCGGTTCGGAGTGACTTCGGTCACCGTTCGGAACGCCGCTTACGGTTAATCCGCAAGGGTTTCCTGACTTTTTGAGGACTTTAGTCCGAGGAAAATCCCCTATCGCTGAACAGGGCTTCTTCTTTTTGTATGCTGGCATAGATCTTTCGTTCGGACTGAAGTCCTCATAATGCCTGAAAACCCAGTAGGGTTGTATGTACTCTCACGATCCGATACGGTGGTCGTAACTACCGCCTATCATCCGAGGGCGCCGGAAACCGATCACAGCATTGATAGGTCTCGGGTTGTCGAATTTCCTTGACAAAAATGGCACTTACAAATCGGCATACCCTGATGAGGAAATATAATGTGTATATGCGTGTATAGAAAGCCAAACACGAGTGATAACAGATTAATGGAAGGGCATTTGCGATTTGCAGATGCTCTTTTTTTTGCTTGGAGGCGGGAATGACAATTGAGCAATTGATCCATCAAACTCTTGAAGAGGATATCGGTTACGGTGATATCACAACGCAGTGTCTGGAATTGGAAATCCAGACGCAAAGCGCTTTTATCATTGCCAAAGCCGATGGTGTCCTGGCTGGAGTGGAAGTGGCTTCACTGGTTTTCCGCATGATCGATCCATCCAATCGCATCACGATCTACAAAAAAGACGGGGACGTGGTCAGATATGGCAACGAGATCATGCGCATTGAAGGCAATGCCACAACAATCCTGATGGCGGAACGCACCGCTCTGAACTTTCTGCAACGCCTGAGCGGGATCGCCACCCAGACCCGCCGGATGGTGAATCTGATCTCCAACACCGGAACAAAATTATTGGATACCCGCAAAACCACCCCCTTAATGCGTCGGTTGGAGAAACAGGCAGTACGTATTGGTGGCGGCTATAATCATCGCATGGGTCTCTATGATATGGTGATGCTCAAGGAAAATCACATCCGTGCCGTGGGCTCCATCTCCGAAGCGGTGCAACGGATCAAAGCCAAAAACATCACTTACAAGATCGAGGTGGAAGTGACCAACCCGGATGAATTGGAAGAAGCCGTGAACGCTGGAGTCGATCGGGTGATGCTGGACAATATGGATATCGCCCAGATCAAGACCGCCGTCAGAAAGTTTGGGAATAAGGTGGAACTGGAGGTCTCCGGCGGCGTCAATGAGGAAAACATCCTCCGCTATGCCAAAACCGGCGTGCACTTTATCTCTTGCGGTGCTTTGACCCACAGCGTCAAAGCCCTGGATATCAGTTTGTTGTTTAAGGAGTAGTAATGATAGAACAACTCAAGACTCTCGCCCGGATGCAATTGCTGGATGATCAGATCGGAAAATTGAAACACTTGCAGCAGGAACTGCCCAAGCAATTGAACGACCTCATCGACGCGGTCGATCAAGCACAAGTGCAACTGCTGAAGACCGAGACCCTGCGTTCCGAAGTGGTAAAAAAGATCAAATCCCATGAACTGGATATCAAACAGCACAATGATCAGATCAAGAAATATGCCGGGCAACTCTCCGAGATCAAGACCAATAAGGAATACAAAGCACTAAATAGCGAGATCGCCTACCTCAAGACCAAGATCTCCGATATTGAAAGCGTAATGCTTGACATGATGGATCAGGAAGCAGCGATCAAAGAGCAATCGGACAAAGACAAAGCCGTATTGGAAGAGGCGGAAAAACGTAAGCGGGAAATAGAGGGCGAACTCAGAAAGCAGATCGATGCCCTGGAATCGCAGATCGAGGAAACACGCAACACCCGTAACGAAATGGCGATGACGCTGCCCGTTCCCGTGATCAAACATTACGGCTCACTCATCAAGCATAAGAACAACCAAGCGATCGCTTACAACAACGGCGGGGCCTGCAGTGGATGTGGGATGGTCTTGCGCCAGCAGATCAGGATCGAACTCCAACTCCGCAATAAGATCGTCACCTGCGAGAGTTGCAGCCGTATCATTTTGGATCGCTTTGAATCACTGGATTAATTAATTTCCGGGGAAGACCATAAGCCGGATTCTGTATCCCGATCACTCAGGATGATGTCTATTCCTCTGGACCCTGCCTCACGGCAGGGTTCTTGCTGCCTACCCGAAAGCATACTGGCGCGGGCAACGCTAAGCTTTCCTATTTGGCATTGCACCGGATAAGGCTTTCCTGGCTATCCCCGTCACCGGAGATACCGGTGGTCTCTTACACCGCCATTTCACCCTTACCCCTGAAAATCCCGCACTTAGACGGGGTCTGATCAGGGGCGGTTTGTTTCTGTGGAGCTGGCTCTGCATTGCTGCAGCTTCCCGTTAGGAAGTATCCCGCCCTGTGGTGTCCGGACTTTCCTCACCGCGTATGCGGCGCAGACATCTATTCTTCCCCGGATCCGGCACCAATTCACACGATCCACCTCATTGTCAAGCGGAAAAGGAACCAAAAGACAAAAAAACGTGGCACATACTGGTATCACTAAACATGGAGAACGTGAAAAAAACAATATCGTCTCGCTTTCAGCGCAGTCAGCAATAACTGAGGATTATGCCTGTCAGATAGTCTGGATGCTGGTTGAGTCAACCGCTCTGAGTTATCTAACGGTCTCAAGAAGGTTTTGATTCAAGCGGAATAGTTCTCCTGCTTTCTCCCTGCTTCATAACCTTAGTATAACCTTACGGTCGTAAGGTTATACTAAGGTTATACTAAGGTTATCAAGCAAGGAGGATAGTGTCGTCAACTCCCTGAATTATTCAACGGTCTTACTCCGGTCATTGTCCCGTTATCTACACACGGGCAAAGCATTATCCATCAAGGATGAATAGATGCTGCAGGGGAAGTGCGGCATGCGAGGATGATCTGGGACGATCAGACCATCACAATGAGCGGTAGATCTGGCGGATCTGCTCCGCAATGATTTCGAAGGGATTATTTGCCATGTTGCGGCTGCTCAGGACTTCCGGTATGCGCTGGTGGTAAAACTGATCGTCCAGCGGAAGATCCGCTTTGAGATCAAACTCATCCACCCAGTTAAAGAAGCGCTGTTTATCGATGCCGAGATAAGCCCACAATTGGGCGAGGATATCCTCTACCGCCGGATAGTAAAGTTCCATCACCGGTTTGAGGACAATGCCGTTTGCCAGACCATGCGGGACATTGAATAAACTGGTCAGAGGATAGCCAATGGAGTGTTGGAGCGTCGTGCTGGTGTGCGCTATGGCCATCCCGCCATACATCGAGGCACGGGCAAGATCCTCCCGGGCTTGCAGGTTCTCAGGCATGCTGATCGCCTTTGCCAGAGAATGCACGATCAGCCGGATTCCCTCAAAGATGAGCGGATAGAGCAGGGGATTACGCTTGTTCGAATAAATCCCTTCCAAGAGGTGGCTGAGGGCGTCGATGCCGGTATTGATCGTGACGTGGACCGGTTGGGTAATCGTATATTGAGGATCGATCACGGCAATTGAGGGAAAGGCAAGATCACTGCCGAATCCCGCTTTCTTTTGTTTGCGGGCATCGGTAAGCACCGAATAAGGCGTGACCTCGGTTCCGGTGCCGGCGGTGGTGGGAATGGCGACCAACGGAAAGACATGCTTGAAGGATGCCGTGTCATAGATATGGTCAGAGTCGAGATCATTGGCGGCGGATAGCGAGATGGCTTTGGCGGCATCGATCGGGCTGCCTCCGCCGATGGCGATGACATGATCACAGCCCTCCCGCTGGAATTCGTCCCTGCCGGCAATGACGGTGTCCAAGTCCGGATTCTCTGTCACCTGGTCAAATTGGTGCCATGAGATACCGGAACGATTGAGCAGGGCAATGATCCCATCCAGAGCGCCACTGCGTTGGGCAGAATGAATGCCGGTTACGATCAGCGCCCGCCTACCCAGGTTCGTGACCTTTGCGGCTGCCTGATCCAGGGCTGCCGTGCCGAAAAATACTCTGGTCGGGATATGGAAGTTCATGGTCTGGAAAGAACTATATCTATTTCAATAGGAGCATCTTGCGGGTGATATTGGTCTTCCCTGCTTCCAGACGGTAGAGATACAATCCGGCGGTAACGGTTCTGCCACCGTCATCGGTACCATCCCAATGAATGCTATGCTGTCCGGCAGTCCGCTGTTCATTGACCAAAGTCCGCACCTTCTGTCCCTTGAGATTATAGATGTTCAGGCGGACGGGGCTTGCTTCGGCAATGTTGTAGCGGATTGTTGTGGAAGGGTTGAAGGGATTGGGATAGTTCTGATGGAGTTTGGTGGCGGCAGGAGGAATGACGGGATCGCTATTGGAGACGTAACCGGTGGAGGCATAAGAGCCCTGCCGGAGCAAACTTCCGCGGAAGGTCGTCCAGGGAGTACGGTTGCTGGCGGGTTTGCGCAGGTTGATGACCAGTACTCCGGTCGAATAGCCGGTTACGAGTTTGAAGATGCCGTCATTGTCATATTCCACGAGGGTGGCCGGCGTGCTGCCGTTGTAACTGGTCAGGAAGGGAAATCCGGGAACAACAGTGCCATTATGGTCGAAGGCGTAGATGCCGTTCTGATTGTCCTGCAGGATGATCTCGTGGAAGAAATCGCCGTCGATATCCGCAATCAGCGGTGGACAAGTAAAGATATTATTCAGCGCGATCGGAAAACCGGGAAGGTCGTTACCGTTTTGATCCACGGAATAGAGATTGCCGGTTCCGGTAACAAAGACGATATCCAGTTCGCCATTACGGCTCATGTCGGCAAGTGCCATACCGGCGGCGACGGCACCAGTGATCGGTTTTTCAAAAACGATGTTACCCGCACTATCAACCAGATAGAGGCGGGTGCTGGTGCCAACGGCGATGCGATTGTTGTCGAGGATCGTGGGTGCACCGGTGATCATTCCATTCAGTTGGACAGGAAAGTTGGGCAGAGAGATTCCGCCTGCTTTGATCACGTGTAATAGTCCATCGGAATCTCCGATGATGATCTCCATTGTCCCTTCCACATCCAGGTCAGCCGCCGCCGGTTCACATCTGGCCAGCGAATTCAGTTGCAACGGGAATCCGGGTTTGCTGATACCGTCAGCCGAGACAACATAGAGATTATTGTCAAAACCGCTGGCGATGATCTCCATGCTGCCGTCACCATCGGTATCGGCGATCATGGGAGTATAGAGCAGGAGCGTGCCGGTGTCCATGCTAAAGATTGGGCTGCCATCGGTCTGAATGGCGTACAATAGTCCTGTCCGGCTGGAGAATACCAGATCCGGCTGGCCGTCACCCGTGATGTCACCCATGGCAAAACTGCGATTCAGGTTTTGCGGTTCGGCAGTGGTAAATCCGGCATAGTCCTCGCCTTGATTGTCAATATAGTATCCCGTGCCAAAAACGTCGACATAGAGGATATCCAGTGTACCGCCGCCATCGAAGTCATAGACCACGGGCGATGATTTGCTGGCATAATAACAATCCCAGGGGAAACGGTCGTCCAGCAAAGTGATATCAAATCTCACTCCAAAGCGGCGGGCACCGATGGATTGCTGCGTTGCTGGATGGATGGCATCCACCAGCAGGGTGAGGTATTGGATGCCGTAGCCGATATCATCAGCCAATTGGAAGCGAAGATAATGATCCTGTGGAATGAGTGCCCCGGAGACAAGTTCGGGTATGATGATCTGATTGCCGGTGGGTTGGACGCCGGTAGGGGGACTCTCTATGGAAATGCTGAGGTTGTAAGCAGTACTCCAGCCGGGCAGGTTACGGATCCGAGGATACAGACGAATGGTCTCGCCGGGATTGATGATGCCGTCGTTATCTCCTTCCACATCGCTGAAACTGAAGGAGGCAAGTTCCAGCATCGGCATCTGAGCGTCCGGAAATTTGACTTCGATGGAAGGATCGCCAAACAACACCATCTGGAAATAGCACCAGCGCATGACCGGAACGCTCATTGCCGCATTGAGGTTATCCAGGCGGGAAAAGGTGAAAGCATCACCCAGACGGGTGTGACCGTTATCAAACATCCCGATAAAGTAAGACCGGTCATAATACTGGGAAGGGCCATTGATGCTTCCAGGCATATACCATCCGTAACGGGTATTGCCGATGAAGGCAAAGACGCCGCCGGATGCCATTCCCAGATGTTCCCCGACCGCTTCGCCGTCACCGCTGGTACGTTGATCAAAGGCAGCGGGATAACAGCCCTGGGAATAGAGAAAACCGTACTCCGTATTGGTCATTTGCTGGACGGTGCTGCCGCCTTGTCCCATCAGATAATTCTCATTGGCATGCCCCATGTGGTTCATGACGTTGGCACCGTTTTGGATGGCATTGAATACGATACTGCCGCTGTAGGTACCGTCCCGCTGGTAATGAGTGATCAGATAATAGTTATCCGGGATATATTGTGCCACATCATCCTTGTAGTCACAGCCCCAGGTGAGCGGATTCCAATTCAGATTCTCGCCGAACATAATGGCAATATTGTTGCTGTAAGAACGGTTGTCCACGTAATAGCGGGTCTTACGAAAGATATTGTCAAATTCGATTTGCGTCTCAGCAGTAAAGCGCCCAATATGCACCTCGGGGATATAATCCACCTGATCCGCCACTTCGCCATAAATATTGTTGCCGTTGGTATTCCAGTTACCGTCCAGGTTACTGAAATACAGATCGCTGGGCATACGGAGATCAGTGTATTGACCCACCTGTCCAAAGACGCCACGTTCGGGCACGACCTCATCATCTCCGCCAAGGATCACGTATTGCAGAGGGATGGGACTATTTGCCCAGGTATGGTAGGCATCAATGATAAAATTGCGCACCTTGTCCGCATTGTCCACGCCGGTATATTCGCTGTAGATGTCATTGGTGAGAAAGACGCCGGTCGAAATGCCCTGTGCATTGCGCCAGGTTACGTAATCATTGAACCAGGGAGCGCGAATAGAGTCGGTGATGATGATCATCTTCTTGGGGTTGCTCAGGTCGATCAACCGGGAACGGGGGTTGTTATCACTGTAAGCAGTGGCGAACCGGTAGGTCGAAGCCAGCTCCGGATTTTTAACCATTAGCGTCAGCATCTGAAGCGTTCGGTCGTCATAGGTGATGAATTTTGCCTTGTCCCTTGCCAGTTCGATATCCGGGGTCAAAACAAGAGAAATGCTCACCTCTTGTGATGCCAGGATCTGACGGCTCACCGGATTGTAGCGCCAGGGATAGACGTTCATCAGTGCGATCTGATAGCCACGGTAATACTGGCTGCCCAGGTAGTCATAATCCTTGGCGGGATAAGGTAGATCAGCGTTCCAGACAGCAGTATTCCTCAGCGTTTGATCAGGGCTTGGAAGGGAGACCGGCTGTGGCTCGCGCACATGATCCAGCATGATCCCAGTGGCAATGACCCGCGCCTCTGATTTGGTAACCACTACGTCGGCTACCCGCATTCCAAAGGGCACCAGCAGGCGAACGGGGACATAGGGCAGGGCGGGATTGCCCGCTTCCATGATCAGGGGATAGCCGTTATCGGTGCGGAGATTCCAGCCGATGGGATCAACTGTGAATTCATAAGTTACGGCGTTGGCAAGACCAAACGCCAGCATCAGCAAGAGGATAAGGCAGTTCTTTCTCATATATCAATTATTCCGCTTTTTTATCTGTTCATTGTGCAAGAAACATTCCTTGCAGTTGTTCCGGATCACATTAGGGAAAAGTCAGGGTCAGGCAGGGAGGATCTCCCAGACCTGACCAATGCTGCGATCTTGTTTAGTTAACTTTGAATGTGGTATCGCCATTCCCAAAGAAAGCGATGATCTGACGGGCGGCGGCTACTCCGGCATTGGTATTGGCTTCTTCGGTTTGAGCGCCCATTTTCTTGGGTGTGGCAAAATAGCGATCGGCATATTTTTCCATCAGTTCCTGATGACAATCTGGCTCGACGTCAGTGACCAGCCGGAATTTCTTCTTTTCGGCGAATGCCTTGAGCAGTGCTTCTTCATCGATCACTTCCTTGCGGGCTGTATTGACGACGGTGCAGGTACTTTTTACCAATCCGAGCAGATCCCAATTGATGGATTTCTTAGTTTCCTTATTTGCCGGGATATGTAAAGAGATATAATCGCCGGTGCTAAAGATACCGGCCACGGTTGAGAGCGGCGTAACGCCCTTGTTGGTCATCACTTCGCCGGCGATATACGGGTCATAGGCTAAGACTTCCATCCCGATGCCGAGGGCGATCTTGGCGGTGTAACGGGCTACGTAGCCAAAGCCATATAACGCCAGTTTTTTGCCGGCAAGTTCGGTTCCCGACTTGCCATTGAATTTGCCCCGCGCCATATAGATCATCATGCCGATGGCGAGTTCAGCGACGGCATTGGAGTTTTGTCCGGGAGTATTCATCGCGACCACGTGATGAGCGGTGGCGGCAGCCAGATCGATATTGTCATAACCGGCGCCGGCACGGACAACGATCCGCAGTTGTTTTGCCGCATCCAATACGGCGGCGTCCACAATGTCACTGCGAATGATGAGCGCATCCGCAGCTATCACTGCTTTGTGAAGATCTGCCGGATCGGTGTAGTTCTCCAAAAACTCATAAGGATATTTTGCCTTGTCCAATTCGGCCTTGATCTGCTGAATTGCTTCAACCGCAAAGGGTTTTTCGGTTGCTATCAGGACTTTTGGCATGGTGTGCCTCCTTGCAGGATTATTTTGTAAAGGCATTGTTTTTGGCTTTGTCTTTAGTGTCAACACAATTCCGTAGTTATTGCTCTCCGAGATTCCAAAACACCGCTCGTCCTCCGGCTCCGATCCCCTGTGGTCAGGGCAAATCATTTGCCGGACAGCAAGATAAACATCAGATACGGATGGCTCATAACGCTGAAGAACTACCCTCCTCCTCTTTCCTCCCCCGCTCATATATCCGGTTAACATCAGATCTTACGGATCGCCTCACTTTTTAAGGCCGTTGAATAATTCAGAGAGTTGACTTACAAATATCCTCCTTGCTTGATAACCTTAGTATAACCTTAGTATAACCTTACGACCGTAA
>CAYZZE010000002.1:0-52051 GCA_964482845.1 uncultured Candidatus Cloacimonadota bacterium | reverse complement strand
TTCATACTAAACTCCTCTTACTGGGTTTAGGTGTCAACTTATTTAGGACGACACTCTCTTACTGGGTTTAGGTGTCAACTTATTTAGGACGACACTTGATTTAAACTATCCTCCTTGCTTGATAACCTTAGTATAACCTTAGTATAACCTTACGACCGTAAGGTTATACTAAGGTTATGAAGCAAGGAGGAAGCAGGGAAAAATTCTCTTTGACAAGAAAATGGCTTTTGCAGACAGTGACCTTATCATGTAGAAGAGGTGAATAAGGAAAGTATGAAGTTGTTTGAGACGCATGCGCATCTGGATTTACCCGATTTCAATGGAGATCGGGAGGTCCTTATCAATAAATGCTTTTCCAGCGGTATCGAGTATATCATCAATGTCGGTTTTAATAAGGAGACCTCGGTGAGTTCACTGGAACTGGCAAAGAATTATCTGCATATGTTCGCTACGGTTGGCTATCATCCCCATGAAGCGACGGAGTTTGATGCGGAGGTGATCAAGCGGCTTGCCCGGGAGAAAAAAGTGGTGGCTATCGGTGAAACGGGGCTGGATTTTTTCCGCAATCTATCGCCCTTCCCGGTTCAACGCGAGGTATTTTTCAATCAGATCCGTCTGGCATTGGAGTATGATCTGCCCTTGGTGGTTCATGACCGCAATGCGCATCAGGAATGTTACCGGACGATGAAAGCGGAGAGAGTGAGATCAGCAGTGATGCATAGTTTTTCGGGAGATCTGGTATTTGCGCGTCAGGTATTGGATGAGGGCTGGATGATCTCCTTCACGGCATCGATCACCTATCCCAATTCCAATCTGGATGATGTGATCCGTATCACTCCGATCGAGCAGATAATGGTGGAGACGGATTGTCCGTATCTGCCGCCTCAGGTGCATCGTGGCAAACGAAACAGTCCCTTGTTTTTGCATCATGTGATGGAAAAGATCGCCCAAATCAAAGAGATGACACCCAATGAAGTGGCGGAAAAGACCTTTGACAATGCTTACCGCTTTTTCCGTATTCCGCCGGATCCGGTAAAGAAAAATTCAAGTAAATCAGGACGCAAGAAATGAAGAGAATGATCTGGACAATAATGGCGGCATGGATGCTGTCACAATCGTTAATCGCTGGAAATTCGGTCTTTTCCTTTGCCGGAATGCCACATCAGTATTTTGGCAACGATGCTTATGGGCTTACGATGGGGGAGTCCGGACTGGCAGATATATTTCGCAAGAACACCGGCTATGGCAATCCTGCCATGCACAATCTGTCCAATAAGGTATTGATCTCCACCGGTATGATGTTCGGATATACCTATTATGAGATGGAAAACGGTGAACACAAAGGATTTATGGACAATTCGCTGGATCTGCCCTATTTCAGTATCAGCGCACCCTTCAGTAATCACCGGATCGGGATGCAATTCAATTCCTATGCTTCCGGACTATTGAGCAATGAACTCCGGATCGATTCGCTCAACATAATCGAGAAGCACGTGTTTGACAAGTATCTTTACCGTGTGGACTTGATCTATTCGTATAACTTGGGTAGGGTAAAGGTAGGTCTCAGCGGCAATTACTTCTTTGGGCATGACGATCATCATTTCACACAGGAAGGGGCGTTTGGTCTGTTTAATACGAAAGAGATTCTGCGGCGTAATTTCAAGAATCCGACCATGACTGCCGGCATCCTGACTCATGGTAACCACTGGTCGGCGGGAGCATATTACACGCTTGGCACCACCCTGAAAGGGGATCTGGTGAGATCTTCGATCCATGAAACCGAGGATGCGGTGGATTATGAGTACAAACTACCGGCACATCTGGCGGCAGGCATCACCGTCTTACCCGTATCCACTTACAAAGTGAGCGCTGATGTCCATTATGACCCCTGGGCAGATCTGGATGGAGACAAATACGAGGACAGTTACAGGATCGGCATCGGGATGGCCAGAGAACCGGTCTGGGAAGCCAATACCAGCCGCTTGACCGCCATTCCTGTGCGCGTGGGCATGGCATATCGCAAATTGCCCTTCAGGGATAAATCCGGCAAAGTCATACAGGAATATTCGCTCTCATCCGGAATGTCCCTACCGCTCAGTCGCGACGCCAATCAGATCGATATCGGCATTATTGCCGCCCGACGCGGAGATCTGGCAACAAACAATCTACGGGAGACTTCCTTTATGTTCATCGTCGGGATCACTGGTTTTGATATCCTGACCCGGGAACCGACCCGCACCGCCCCGCGCTTTATCCCTCAGGCGGAGGAGATTACCAATTGATATGGGAAGTGATAGTAAACTATTGGATCTGGTAAGCGCAAAACGTGGTATCGACATATCACAAATGACTGCCGATCTCCTCGATCTTCCGGATGAATCACTATTTGAGAACATTGATAAAGCCAGCGAAAGGATCAGAAGGGCAATATATACCAATCAACCAATGGTGATTTTTGGACATGACGATCCGGACGGCGTTACCAGCACTTATATCCTCTATCGGTTTCTTAACGCGCTGGGATACCAAAAACATCAATACTACATCCCAAACCGCAATAGCGAGATGCATGGCATCCAAAAAAGCGTGATCGACTATGTCCGGGCGGGAGAATATCCGCTTCTGATCACGGTGGATAATGGCATTAGTTCAGCAAACGGGGTGGAAGAACTCAAAGCCCTAGGCTGTGATGTGATCATTATCGACCATCATTTGGTCGAACTTGATCAGTTGCCGGATGCCTATGCCATTGTCAATCCGCAGTTAGCGGAGTGCCACTATCCGTTTAAATCTCTGGCGGGGGTCGGCGTCGTGCTGATGTTCCTGCGTTATCTCAGCCGGCAGTGGCAACATCCCTTGCCGGAGTCTTTCTATTTCTGGGTGACGGTGGGCTCATTGGCGGATAAGGTTCCGATGCTGGGCGTGAATTGGAAGATCGTGCGGTATGTTTTGGATAATTGGGAGCTTATGAATGATCCGGCGATCAACTTTTTGACGAGAAACTATCCCCGGATCGGACAAAAAACCGATATCTTCAATTTCATGCAATACACTTCACGCTTGCTGGCAAACGGCAGACAGGATCACGGTAAGCATCTGGCAATGGACTTTCTGCTGCAGGTCGGAGATGAGAAAGCGCAGACCTTTGAAAGATTGGAAAGCCAAAAGATCAAATGGGAATCAGAACTGAATGCTGTATTCCGTCTGATGGATTCGCTGACGGCGGATTTTACCGGAGACGCATTTGTTTACTACGATGATGAAAATGCCATCCCATATAGTTTGCTGGGAACCGCCGCATCCTATGTGGTCAATCGGTTAAACGTACCCACGCTAATGCTGAAACTTCATAACGGCAATATGAACTGTGAAGGCAGGAGTATCGAAGGTTTCAGTATGGTGGAGGCATTCCGCTGGTGCAAGGAATACCTTATCCAGTATGGCGGTCATGTCAAAGCGGCTGGGTTCACCATGCATCCGGATAACTATAATCACTTCATTGAAGCGTTTTATGCTTTTGTGGCACAGGCCATTGCTGTTCCAAGTCCGGAGCAGCCGGAATGTTGTCAGTCCTGTCATCAAACCTTCAAAACCGCGATGCAATGTCAATATGACGCCATGATCGCAATGGTAGAACTGACGCCTCAGATGTGGAGCCGTCTGGAAGATCTAATGCCCTTTGGCCAGATGTTTGGCGAACCGGTGATCCGGTTGTCCGGGGCAAGCTATGAAAGTTTGATCAGGCATTGGACTTTTGATATCAATGGCAGTCAGCTCCCGGGCAATGGATTGTATGATCTTTGCGTGATCTGGAGATCACCAAATGTGATGAAACTGGCCGCCTATCAAGAGATAGCAGAGAAGGACTGAAGAGACCCTGATACAGTGAGGGTTAAATGATGGCTGAAAGAGGCTTTAAACGAAGAAAAGCAAAGATCGAACTCTCGGAGACCATTCGGAAGAGCATTCATATCAGTTCGCTGGTGATCCCATTCTCATATCGCTATCTGATCGGATTTGAGAATCGCAAGACAATGTTTCTGCTTCTCTTGGCGGGTTTTGTCCTGGCGATGGTCATCGAGTTTTACCGCTTTTCAGCCACCAGTTTTCGCCGCCGCTTTTATCATCTGTTTGGTATGATCCTGCGGCGACATGAACGCCGTGACTTTACCGGCGCCACCTACCTGATGTTTTCGGCAATGCTGTGCGGGGCGTTTTTTAGTCCTATTATTGCCTTTGCGGCCTGTGCTTTCCTCTCCATCGGCGATACCATGGCTGCCGTGGTCGGGATGAACTTGGGAAAGCGTAAGTTTTATAACAACAAATCATTGGAAGGCAGTTTGGCTTGCTTTGTCAGCACCTTTGTCTTCGGCTTGTTCTTTGTTGACAACCCGTGGTTGGTTCTGACCGGATCATTGAGTGCTACACTGGCAGAGATGGTCGATATACCGGTCGATGATAACGTCAAGATCCCGATCATATCTGGGATCGCAATGACTTTGATGTCCATTATCCTGCGAGGTATTACGTGAAGTTATCGTTTGTCATACCTGTCCTTAATGAAGTAGAATCTCTTGAAGTGCTCTATCATGAGATCGTGGAGAATGTTACATCGCTAAATGACGGCGACCAATCGCAGAATCATGAGAACGCCGGTTTTGGTGGGGAACAGGGCTTTGAGATCATTTTTATCGACGACGGCTCGACGGATGGCAGTTTCCAGGTGATGACAGAACTGGCAGAAAAGGATAAACGAATAAAGGTGGTAAAATTCCGCCGTAACTTTGGCAAGGCAGCCGCTTTGCAGGTGGGTTTTGGTCTGGCAGCGGGAGACCTGGTGTTTTCCATGGATGCAGACCTCCAGGATGACCCGGCGGAGATACCAAATTTCATCCGCAAGATAAACCAAGGTTATGACCTCGTCTCCGGCTGGAAAAAGACCAGACGTGACCCGATCCATAAAAAACTGCCGTCCAAGTGTTTCAATGCGGTCACGGCTCAGGTCTTTGGGTTGAAACTAAAGGATTACAACTGCGGATTCAAATTGTATCGAAGACAATTGGTCAAGGAATTGCATCTCTATGGAGAAATGCACCGTTACATACCGGCACTGGCGCATAACCTGGGCTATCGGATTGCTGAGATCCCCGTCAATCACCGCTTTCGTCGTTTTGGTCAGTCAAAATATGGGATCGAACGCTACTTGCGTGGTTTTTTTGATCTATTGACGGTAAGGATGGTAACACATTATGCCAAGAGCCCTTTGTACCTCTTTGGCAGGTTGGGCTTGCTCTCAATGCTTGCCGGTATGGCGGTGACCATCTATCTGGCTGTCTTGAAGATTTTTTATGGGGTTCCGTTATACAACCGGCCTCTCCTCTTTCTTGGGATCCTATTGATTTTGGGAGGACTGCAATTTATATCCCTGGGTTTGATCTCCGAATTGATCATCAACCGCAGTTCCGAGGTCAATAAACGCAGCATCTCCATCGAAGCCATCATTAACCGTAAAGACGTAGATAGCACCTAAACATGCCTCTGCTAAGCAACCTGGAGCGTTTTTATCTGGAAAAATATCTGCGGCAACCACACAGATATCTCTTTGGTTTTAGTTCCCTATTCATGATCGTCGGACTGGTGATCTCGGTAATGGTCTTGAGCGCCGGATTAAATCTGTTTGAGGGTTATCAAAAGACCTTGCACAGCGTGTTGCTGCAATCTATACCGCATATCGATATCACGCATGCCAGTAATGAGTTTATAGATAAAGAAGAGATAAGCCGCATCCTCTCATCTCTGGATGAACACCCTGCAATTATATCCGCTGATCCGGTCATCAATCTAAACGTGATGGCTCATAATGACGATCATACCCGGATGTGTTTGCTCAAAGCATATAGACATGATAAACCAAAGGGTGAGGTATGGTATCACAAGTATCTGATAGATGGGGATATACTGCCTCGGGACAATGGCATCATCATTGGCTTCTACTTGGCAAGAGAGATGAACGTCGGACTGGGGGATACGCTCTTGATCTCCTATCCGCAATTGAACCGGATAAGCGCCATTGGAATGTATCCCGGACAGCGGGAATTGATCGTATCAGGCATCTATCAATCAGGATACTATGAGTTTGACCGCTCGCTGGTGATTACATCAACCGAAACAGCACAGGGTTTGCTTTTGTCCGGCGGTGTATATTCGGGGATCGAAGTTAGGCTGAAACCTCACTATGTAAACAAGACCGACCAACTGGCGATGGAGATTAATCCCGGTCTGTTCTATAACGTAATTCCATGGACGGCATATTACTCAGGCCTTTTTCGTTTGATCGAAGTAGAGAAGTGGCTGATCTTCATCATATTCAGCTTTCTTGTATTGATCGCCGGGATCAATGTCATCAGTGCCGCCCAGACGGTCATGCTTGATAAGCGTAATGAAATAGCGATAATGAAGACCATTGGTGCAGCTGGCGCCTCGTTGAAGCGGCTTCTTTTTCTTAGGATAGGCGTCTCTTGTGCCTTGTCTGTTCTGATTGGTCAGGCGATGGGTGTAATTGCCTCATACCTAATCGTTAAACAGAAGTTGTATCATCTGAAGGGAGATGTATATTTCATCGACCGCATCACTATGCACGTTTCGCTATTCAATCAGGTCATCATCTTTTTGGTGGCACTTTTTATTGTAATGATATGCATAATAATTCCCTTGCGCAAGATGGAGAAGATGCAGATCCTGGATATATTCAGAACGGCTTGAGGAGAGATAATGAAAAAACTGGTAGCATCCCATATCTATAAATCATACGAGGATAGTGATCAGAAAATCGAGGTCCTCAGGGATGTCAATCTGGAGGTTATGCCCTCGGAACTGGTGTGTATTGCTGGAAAATCAGGTTGTGGAAAAAGCACTCTGCTGCATATTCTGGGTCTTTTGGATAGCCCGGATGCCGGAACCGTTCTTCTCAACGGGGAAGAGGTTACTTCCATGATGCCGGATGCACCCTCCATCCGCACCCGGAGGATCGGCTTCGTGTTTCAGTTTCACTATCTGATGGACGACCTCACTGCCTTGGAGAACGTTGCTCTGCCGATGTTGATAGCAGGAAGCGCAAAGGGCAAAGCAATGCAAAAAGCCGCCGAACTGCTGACCTGGCTTGATATGCAACAGCGTAGTGGCCATTATCCCAACCAGTTAAGCGGTGGGGAGCAACAGCGAGTGGCACTGGCACGGGCATTGGTCAATCAACCGGAAGTGGTTTTAGCGGATGAACCCACCGGTAATCTCGACCCAGAACACAGCAATGAAGTTTACCGCATCATCAAACGCCTTAACAGAGAGTTTAACCAAACCTTTGTCGTGGTCACCCATGATCCACAATTAGCCAGCTTTGCCGATTCACGCTATACTTTGAGTGGTGGTATCCTGAAGAGGAACTGAGATGCCATGCAAATGCCCACTCAACGAAGTAAAAGAAACTGACGGGCGGAGATAAGGATGAGACACCCTCGCTGGTTTTTGCGGCTCATACTTATCCTGCTCGTGGTCAACACGACGTTTTTTGTCGCGTGGTATGCCTTTGATGTGCAAGGTTATGTAAAAGGCATTGTGGAGCGGGAGGTCAGCAAAGCGCTGGAGGGAACGTTCCGTATCGGGGATTTTAGTTTTAATGATCGTCGTATGATAGCCAGAGGTATCCGGTTTGAATCCCAAGACGGATCAATCAACGCTGCCATTGGGTACGTGCGGATCAAATACAATCTGCTGAAGTTATTGACAAGTTGGTTCAGCATTGGACAGACACTTACTTTGATCGAGATCGATCACGCCAATATCGCCTACTCATATTATCATGATCCGTCCAAGCCGCCTGGTGAGAAATTTGAGATTCCTGATTTGGAGAGATTTTTTCAAGAACTGAAACTGTCGCACGGTGAATTGCTTTTAAAGGTCAGTTATCCTCTGGATGTCGCAAAGGCAGACAGCATCAGGTTTAGCGAAAGACTATCGGATATAAAAATCAGAGTGGATAACCGGGATCGGAGCAGTGTCTCACTTTCTGCGGTTACGGCAAATAGGGGAACGATCAAAGCCGATGCTCTAATCGACCAAGCAGCCATCCACAACGCGGATATCGAGATCGCAAACTATAAACCATTAGCGATAGAACAACCGTTCGGGGAGCCGTTCCAAACCGAAGTATCCATAAACCTTAATCTGCAACAGAAAGACAAAGACAGCCCCTTCGATCTCTCTTATGAAGCCATCCTATGGAATTCGCGAACTTCATATAATGAATACAAGATAGCCCTACCCTTCGTCAATGTGGATGGCGACAGCCGTTCATTGAAAGTAAACGTTATGGGCGCTATGATCAATCGCAGTTCTTTGGATGTATCTCTGCTATTGAGCGACCTGCATGCCAAGCCCTCGATCACTTCCGAGATCGATCTTAAATCGATCGAACTATCAGATTTCACCAGCGTTGCCAATGGTTCCATCAGCGGGAACATTCAAGTGTTTGGTAGATTGGATGGTCCTACTGGCAAGATCGATTTGAGGTCGGATCTGGTTTCAACCGAACATGCGACAATTTCTGATATCCAACTGCAGGCAACTTATGACAAAGGCCTCGCAGATCTGACCGTAAACCGGGCGAATTGGGAAGGGAACGGCTTCACACTTCAATCAAAGATCGATCTAAAGAGTCAATCGGCAGCAGGCACCCTGACCTGTATATCCCCTCGGGGTCAATCCATAACCCGACGTCTGGATGCGGAGATCGATTTTGATCTGACGATGATCGGATCATATCCTTCCGCAGTGATCGATCTTTTATATTTCAGTTACCGCGATAAAGACGTGTGTCTTGAGGATTACACCGGATCGATCAGAGTGGTGCCTGACCTGAAGAATGACATTCTGGAGCACTTTCTCGTGGATGTGGCGCTGAAAGGCGGACAGGGGATCGAACTGAACGCGACCGGCGACATTCTGAGCCAGAAGGGTTTTGCCCGTGTCAATCTTGAGTCTACATTCCCTCATCTGATCATCATGCAGCCGGAATTGTTGCAATATAAACCCCGCCTATCGGGCTCATTGATCGCCATGATGAATAATGATTCGATTACCGGCCAATTGGAAAGCACGATCCATAGCGAGGAATTTGCTCTGCTGAACACGAATTTTGAGAGTTTGTTTACGTTTGATATCAAGCATCTCTCAGGAGCGCTGACCCTTACCGGACGGGACACCAGGATGAATGGAATTCCGCTGACTTTCAATCTCGGAGCCGAATTCGAGTATCCCAGGATCAGGATCTCAAACCTGACCATCAATGATAAGATCAGGATCTTTGGCAATCTCGATCCGGATGACCTGTTTGCCAGCAGCGCCACTGTCAAGATAGTCAATCTCAACCATTCCGACCTGATGAACTATTTGCCAGATATTTTCGATGACCTTCCCAAGTTTGAGGGATTGAGTCTGGATATGGCATACAATCCATTGGGTAAACAAGCCATAAATCTCTCCGCTCGATTGCGAAATCTTATGATCGATGGTATCCAGCCTTTATCGGCGTCCATTCAGGTTGATGGAGATATCAGGAACGTATCTGTCATTGGCGAGATATCCACTCTACTCAATCCCCTGGCAAGCGTCAAGGGTTCCGGAACCATACATCCCGATCTTTCCCTGGACTTGGAAGGGGTCGTCCAAGACATGGCGTTATCCAGGATTTTGGCGGATAACTCGGTGAGTGCCAAGGTCGATGGAAAGGTGTCATTCAAGTATCTGGACATCCTCTCTCCCCAGCCCCGGATGACGATCAAAACTGACCTCATAGCCTGGCAATTGAGTATCGAGGGATTGGTTATAGACGAGATCAGGGCAAGCGTGGCTCAGCATGACGAATACTTGCAGATCGATACGCTCAACGTGATTGCCGGAGGGATGTTTGACCTCCAGGCGAGCGGTTCATTGGACTACAATCTGACTAACAACACCTTTTATGAAGGCGATCGGAGCATCGACCTCACGATAAGGGGAGAGATATTCTCCTGGCTCAAGAACAATCTGGCGATCATTGAGGACGCTACCGGCTCTTCCAGGTTGATCTGCCGGTTATCTACCCACGACGGTCAGTTTAACCTCAGCAGCGGATCCTTGGATCTCAGTGCACCTCTGATCAAGGTGGCGGGGCAGGAGGAACCCATTACTGATCTGACGTTCAACGCCCGCTTTGACAACAACCGGGTTTTGATCGACAAAGCGGAATTTCGCCTCGGTTTGGGTAAAATGATGATACGCAACGTCTTCGATACTGACCACGGTGACCATTTCTTTGTCGGATTCATCGATCTGGGAAGGTTTTTGGTCAGCACCGACCACAATGGCATCCTGATCAATGTTCCCGAATATACCACGGCTAATACATATACCCGGGCAATTCTGCGTGGCAGGAGAGACAATTTTGCGTCGATTCGCGGACCTTTTGATGATATGAAGATCAGCGCTGAGGTAATGGTATCCAATAGCAATGTCGTTTATCCCAGCGGCACCGATAATCTTCTCAACCTGGCAAGAACCGTGCGTGAGGCAGCCATCCGCCGTCCTTCCGGCGATGCGATTCCCTTGCCTTTTGTTCTTGATTTGATGCTTATTGTCCAAAACAACGTCCGTTATGTGACTTATCCGGTGAATCTGGAGGTTTTTCCAGGCAGTTTCATTCATGTGGTGTATGACGGCAATTCGTGGGATGTGATCGAAGCCGATTTTTCTTCGGCGCGTGGGTCCTTTGATTTCTTTGGTACCGTTTTCCTGGCGGAAGACGTCAGTGTCAGCGTCATCAGCGCTCCGGATGTGATGCAGATCAATGGCAGGTTCTACAAACGAACTCCGGATGGGACTACTGTCACTCTCACCGTCACTACGGACCAGGATACGGATAAGGATCTACTTTCCCGTTTGGAATTTAACCTCACCAGCGATAATCCCCAGGATATCACTATCAGTCGCATTTTATCCCGCCTTCGCTACAACAGAAGCATCGATGAGATCGACCCCGCCCTGAGGCAGACGCTACTCCAGGACGAAGCACTCAATCTGATCTATGGAAACATCAATACCTCGCTGCTCAGTCCTTTCCTTTATCCGATCGAGAATCGCGTCCGCCGATGGCTGCGTTTGGATAGTTTTTCCCTCAGTGCCGGATTTATCCAAAACCTGCTTACCCAATACACCATCAGTTCGGACATGTTTTCCGATGCACCAAACCTCGATCAATACAACAATGACGCGCTGCTCTTCAGTTCCGCTATTCTGTTGAACAACCTGTCCATTTCAGCCGGAAAACACCTTTGGCGCAGGATCTATGCCGATTATCAGATCAAACTCCAGGAAGAGACGGATATTGCGCAAAAAAAGCAGATCGTCGTGACCCACGACACTTCGTTACGGATCGCTTTACCACTACATCTGCGCCTTGGCTACACCCTTCAATACAAACCCAATCATGATGTCTTGTCCCACGAAATAATGCTGCAGCGCACCTTCCGCTTCTGAACGCGGATCAGGGGAATCCCAGGTTCCGGATCAGACCGCGGAGAGATGCTTGATTGCTGCATACATGCCAGCGATGATAATTCCTTTGACAAAAACCTGTCTCTTAGATTTGATGTCCGCCACCTGATAATCCCGAGGAGGAGATAATGCCGGATAAGCAAAAAGAAAGCGGACTGAAAGCCAGAATTGGACTGGTCGAGATCATTTTGATCATGATGTTGGTGGGTCTGGTCTTTGTTTTTATTCCACCCTATTTTCAGATGAGGGCAGATGAAGCCCAGGAAGCCATTGACCGGGAACGATTCGACCTTGCCATGCAGTCGGTCAGAGTGATCATCGACAAAGCCGAGGAATATAGAAGGAATGACGAATTCGGAGATTACCCGATCCTGATCGAAGTGCTCAACCTACCTGAGCAGGACACCACCTATTTTAATTTCATGCTTGAAGCCGAAGACCTCTCCATCCGTGCCATTTCCAAAGAGAGTTTTGGCAAAGAAGGGATCAAGGTCGTCTATAGCATGCAAAACAAGACCTACGAGATCGATGATCCCAATCCCCAGACCAAACCCGTAATCAAGGACGCCTGGCTCCCCTGATCCATTCGGCCGCCGCCAGAATATCCCGATAGCAAAACGGAACTTAGCACCATAGAATAAAAGCCCCTCCTGCGAGGGGCTTTATCGTTACGGTCAGATTATCAGCGCTTTCTGGGTCTGCCGGATTTGGCGCCGCCGCTTCTTGATCCGCCGGCGGGCTTGGCGGGTTTGGATTTGTCGTTTTTCCCTTTTGCCGCACGTTCTCTTTTGGGTGGTGCAGCCGGCTCCTCATCTCCCATTTCGTCTTCGGCAAAGTATTTTTCAAAGGCAATGCCGATCTGGTTGTATTCCTCGTCGCTTTCGATATCCAAAAATTCATAATACTCATCTGCCTGGCGAATCTCGAAAACGATGAAGTCGTTGCTATCCGGCTCAGATAAAGCGGCATATTCCCTCTCGCCGAATTTGGTCACGCCCAAAAGGATGAATTGCATTTTTTCTCCGTCCTCTCCGATCAGGGTTATCTCCTCAGGCGCACATTCGCAATCGCAATCATCGTCGTCACAGATGCATTCATTCACGGGCGGCAGCGGTTCTGTACTGCGGTTGCAATCACTTTTCTTCTTTTCATCAAACATTTGGTACCTCCATGTCAGCTTCTTATTTGTTGTTTAACTTGTTGGATGGCCTGCCAAGAACACAATGATCACTCAGGTCTGATACCGCACATGAGATCATATCTTCATGGTCACGGCTTTCCTCCTTGCTTGATAACCTTAGTATAACCTTAGTATAACCTTACGATCGTAAGGTTATACTAAGGTTATCAAGCAGGGAAGATGTAGGAGGGATGGTTTTAACCTGCCCGGACCTTCAGGTCTTCTCATCGGAAAAACTGACGGCCAGAGTGGGTACTACGGATGCAAGCCGAGAATACCGACTTCGAACCGTCCGGGCTGAACTGGAAGTTGTGATCCCGGACGGATCAAAGCGGAATGCGCCAAATACTATCAAGGGCAATTTACGGGGAAGAACCCCGTCGTGGCGAGAAGAACAACCAATAGTAGGATGGTATTGACGATCAGGAAGGTTTTGATGGCGGCAAGTTTTTTGTCCATTTGTTCCCGATTGGTTTGGGATTTCTTTTCCATCTTGACCATCAGATTTTCCAAGGTGGAGAGTTTTTCCTGCGTTTGATCGATCTTCTCGATTTCTTTGTCGTGAATGCGGTCACGTTTCATGCGGCGCATGACCTCCATGATCAACGGGATCAGAGCTGGAAGAAACCGCTTAAATCCTTTTTCTGCCATAGTTTATCTCCCTTGAAATTGATATCCAACGTTCAGGTAGTGTGTTCCATCCAAAACGGCATGAGAGGAAAAGGAATAATCGATCGAGATGCCGGAGAGATAAAAACTGGCGCCGGCATTCCATGAAGCGGGATTCTGATGCACGCCCATGCGGATGGAAAATGGATTGAAAATACGGTATTCCACGCCGGCCATAAACTCGGTTAGCTGAGCAAAGTCCTTCTTAACTTCGACGGATGTCACGACATCTTCGTAAGGGATGTAAGAAATACCGAGAGCCATTTTACGGGGGAGGTCGTGTTGATTGACATCTCCCATTTTGGGGTGGTTGATATTGGTGACGGAGAAACCAAAGCGGGTGCGGCGGTGAAGTATGGCGAGGACGCCGATATCCACTCCGAATGCGCTTTCGGTGTCCGTGTCATCAAATTGGAGCCGATAGAGGTTTCCGCTATAGCCAAATTGGATGGAGGAATGGATATCACTGAGCAGTGTAAAGCCGTGTCCGATCGACCAGATCTGCTCGGACATCAGGTTCACGTCTTCAAAGTCCACATCCATCATTCGCATTCCCAACGCTACAGTGCCGTATTTCTGGGGTAGGGCATATCCGCCGGCAGCGGACTTGAATTGGGTGAATGCACGGGACTGAAGGTTTGCGCCGCCGATATTGATCTCGCCCGGAGTGAGGGCAAGTCCGGCGGGGTTGTAGAAGATGGAATTGATATCATCCGCCACGGCGGTGTAGGCATTGCCCATTCCACGTGCCCTGGCACTGGGCTGGTAGTCGTCAAAGACTGCCAGAAGCATTGCTGCATTGAGCACAAGGATCATGCTGATTAGTAACTGTTTCATCTTTTCCTTCCTTCCCGTTTACCGGAGATTTGATTTTACTACGACCGGCTGAACGGTGGTCTCACTGCGTCCGGTATTGCGGTCAATGATCTCCACATGACAATAATAGACGCCGATCGGAAGGCGGTTCAGGTTGCTGTCCCGTCCGTCCCAGACGAATTGTTCGATCCCGTTTGCTGAGGCGATGTTCTTATTCACCAGAGTTGCCCTCAGCCGACCTTGAACGTCATAGATCCTAACGATCGCTTTGGCATTGATCCCGGAAGCGGTTAGCCGAGCGCCGTATTCGATATGCAGGCGTTCATTCATTGCCGGATTGAAGGTGTTGCGGTTACCGGTGGCGGTTCCGATACTCAAATGGGCGATACTTTCACGGATCGGAGTATTAACTTTGCCGTTGGTCAATCCGGTGATATTGGTGTTATTGAATTTGAACCACAGGAAATTCACCGCCGCTTCTCCGTAACTGGTGGGGATGAATATCAGGCGCAGGAGCGGTTCATCATCCGTATCGGAATAGATGGGTTCATTTGATTCATAACTGATGGTGAGGGTATCTCCGCTCAGAGAGTAATCCGGCATGACCGTTGTTATGGTCATGCTATCTACGACGATACCCTGAAATTCGAGTCGGGAAGAATCGTATTTGATTCTCGTTTCATAGGTTGCCAGTCCCCATACGGGCCTGAGGCGCGAAGTGGTAATGTTTACCGTGCTGGGTTGATTGAGGGTGGCACTGACGGATTGGATGCGGACTTGGGCATTGGTAACGTTGTCGGTCTGGATCATATCACTCATGTTGCGTGGATTGAGGCCATAGAAATTGAAAGAATAATCCACAATGCCTCTGATCTCTGCCCAAAACTGGTTGACCGTGATCCCCGTCCATTGGAAACCACGGTCAAAGAACTGGTCGTCGATCTGGCAAGCGCCGGTTCCGTCATTGACATTAAACTCCCGAAAGTTATTCGGCAACGAGGTAACGTTGACGTTCTGAACCCTTACCAGGACGCTTTCCCATTGTTCACCGGTGGCGGGGGTTGTCAGCGCACCCGTCGTAATCGTTGATACCGGTGGCAGAGGATTGTTTGAGCTGAGAACGGTGTATTGATTGACGGATGTCATCTCAGTAAAGTTATAGTATTCGATGATCGTTCCTCTGACCTGCACCATGTCGCCCAATTGAGGGTGATGCTGGTTGGTAAAGATAAACAATCCGCTCCATGCCCCTCCATCGGGATCGCCGAGGAAAAAGCCATAGTTGGTCGTGGCGGATCCGGTGTAGTATCGCACGCCGGTGACAATGCCCCGCACCGTGACCTGTTGACCAGTATGGGGTGAACCACCGCTTGGATCGGTGGTGTATTGGACATTATAACAGGTAAGCACCTGAGCAAAAGCATACGATGCCAATAATAGAATGCTAAGCATAAGTAGTAGTTTCATAATATCTGACTCCTCGGTCATCAGTTGTTCTCTGAATCGATCTGCGAAAGGGGTATATCCTTCCGCGTGGTTGGGTCTTTATGGACGATCAGTTCCGATACCAATAAGATCATGGCGATCACAATGGCGCTATCGGCGATATTAAACACTGGCCAACGCTCCATGATAAAATCGGGAAAATTCACATCAATAAAGTCCGTTACTCTGCCGTAAAGAATCCGGTCTATCAGGTTGCCCAATGCGCCACCCATGATCAAGCCATAGATAAGCACCTGAAACCGGTTTGCTGTTCTGATCAATAAATATGCTATCAGGCAAAGGGCAAAAATGCTGACGGAGATAAAAAAAATCCGGTTGCCCAAAGGGCTGAAAGGCGAAAAACTAAAAGCTGCGCCATCATTGGAGACATGGGACAGGCGAAAAGTCTCACCAAAGGTCTCTTGCCAGAGCGGAATGCTTTCACCATAGGGCAAAAACTTTCTTGCCAAGATCTTGGTTATCTGGTCAAGAACGACAACCAGCGAGAGTATCCACAAGGCGGGCGTGATCTTCAGACCTATACGGGTATCCATTGCTTACCTTACTTCCTCTGCCGCTTTCTCTTTACTTCGTCTTTGGACATGCAATCGATGCAGTAACGGGCATAGGGTATGATCTCCAGCCGTTCTCCCTGAATGAAGCAGCCACATATCTCACAGATGCCATATACGCCGTCCAGGATGCGACGTAGGGAATCGCTCAATTGCTTGATCTTCTCCCTTTCCTGCTCCAGCATCATTACTTTTTGTTCCATTAGATTTGTATCGGAGCCCTGGTCGGCTTGATGAAAAGCGTATGATGAAAGGTCACCGCTGCTTTCCTTGGCACCGATGCTCTGATCCTGGTTTATCTTATCCACATATTCGATACTCTCGTGCAATTCTTTGCGGATCAGAGATTCGTAATACTCCAGTTTCTCCTTTGTAAGGCGATTTTCTGCCATCTATCGATCTCCTTTGCTTGGACAATTATTCAACCCGGACATCATAATAAACTATGTCAGGTTTGTCAATTAAAAACCTATGCGCAGGTCGGGCATTCTATAGATAAACTGCCTGAGCAGGGTCTTCAGATTATCGCTGGCCATGACGGCATTATGACGGATCTCGTCTTGGGAGTGGTCTTCATCATGAAAGAGATTGGTATAATTGGTCACGACCGAGAAGGCAAGCACCTTTATCCCACAATGCCGGGCAGCGATCACCTCCGGGACGGTGGACATGCCCACCACATCGGCGATTTGGGCAAAAAAAGCACATTCTGCCCTAGTCTCCAAACTTGGTCCACTGACTGCCAGATAGATGCCATCATGGATACTTATCCCCGTCTCTTTGGCAATATCTTTGATCTTATGGAGATACTCCGGCTCATAGATCATGTTCATCGAGGGGAATCTCTCTCCCAGAGCATCGTCGTTTGTGCCGCGTAACGGATTGTTCCCCATGAAGTTTATGTGGTCATTGATGATCACGATGGAGCCGGGTGGGAGGTCTCTCTTTAAACTGCCAGAAGCATTGGTAACTATCAGATCCGCGATACCCAGCATAGACATCACTCTGATAGGGAAGATCACCTGTGCCATCTCGTATCCTTCATAATAGTGGAACCTGCCTTGCATCATTAATACCGGCTTGCCTTCGATATATCCGAAGACGAGGTTGCCCTTGTGCTCAGGAGCGGTGCTTCTGACAAATCCGGGGATGCTCTCATAAGGAATGACCAGAGCACTGCCCACACTGTCAGCCATGCCGCTTAAACCCGTTCCCAGGATGATTCCACAACGGGGTATCTCAGGCAGGCGTTCCTTCAGCCATTCTACAGTTCCAAGGTAGTCCAACATCTGCTCCATCTATGTCTGACCTCCGGTTTGCTTGTCTTCCAGGCGGGGGTTGATCTCGTCTTTGATGGTGTGGAACTCCTTATCCAGCATCTGTTCTGTATCTTTTGCCAGTAGAGGATCTTTGCCAATGCGCTCCATAAAGGTATTCAGTTCGGCACGGAACTGAAGTAGAAACTGCCGTTTCTGCTCCTTGAGGTGGACATACTGGTGTTCCAGAACGCTGAGGTATTGTTTGGCTTCTTGGATGGCGCGTTTTGCTTTGAGTTCTGCTTCATGGATGATATTTTCCGCTTCTTTTCTGGCATTGGTGATAATGTCCGCTTTGGTTTTCTCGGCAAAAACCAGAGTACGGCTAATCAATTCTTCCCGTCGTTTGAGATCTTCCACTGCTTGACCAGCTTGAATGGCCTCTTGTTTGACTTCGTCGTGGATCTGCAATTGCTTCTGGGTCTCTCGTTCCTGCTTGCGGATTACCTCTTCCATCACCGAAGCGATTTGTTCCAAAAATGCCTTGACCTCTTTTTTATTGAAACCAAACATCTGTCCGGAAAACTCTTGATGGCGTATGTCGATCGGACTCAGCGGCACATTTCCTCCTTACTAATGTATGAATACTTCATAGATAATCCGGGTGATCAGATTCAGCAAAAAGATTACGATGACGGGAGAGATGTCTATGCCAATATTGGGGATGGCACTTCTGACCGGCGCCAGAACCGGTTCCGTAACTTTATAGAGATACCAGTAGAATTTGCTGCGCCTGGCTTCTGGGAACCAAGACAATACCACTCTGACCAGAAGTATCAGAGTATATATCTCTATCAAGCGAATCCACAAAAGGACTGGATGCCACGCTATCAATCCCCGACTCAATCCATTACCTCATGACAGTTACGGCAGCGTGCTTCATAGGCATCTGTTGAGCCGACCAGGATTTGTTCTCCACGATGCACGGTGCGTTGTGTGCGATTGGCAGGATTGCCGCATTTAACGCAGATGGCGAGGTGTTTGGTCACGTATTCGGCGATGCTCAGCAATTGCGGGATACAGCCAAAGGGATTACCTTTGTAATCCTGATCCAGACCGGCGATGATCACGCGCAGGCCGCGGTCTGCTAAGTCATTAGCGATGCCTACAAGCGAATCGTCTAAAAACTGTGCTTCATCGATGGCAACGATCTCGACATCGTCTGCTAGGTAGCCATAGATCTCGCTGGGCGAAGATATTGGGATCGATGGAGCTTGCATTTGGGAGTGCGACACGATATTGATCGTATCATAACGGTCATCGATCGCTGGCTTGAAAACGATCGTTTTTTGTTTGGCATATTCGGCACGTCTGATGCGACGGATCAATTCCTCGGTCTTGCCGCAGAACATTGATCCGCATACCACTTCGATCCAACCTGTCTTATTGTTTATGATATTCACCATCTCTCCCTTGGGGAAATTTCAGAGGGACAAGCCATCTCAATCACCCCTTTTTGTCAATCACTATCATCATACATGACGTGATTGTCGCCTGTGTGCCGGATAAGAAACTGATACACAGTCAATTGATGATTCTGTTCAGTTCGTAGATGTGATGCGCCACGATCCCGGATACCACTGCTGCATTCAAAGATTCCATCCCGGTCTGCATGCTGATGCGGACGAATTCAGCGGGCAGATGCATGATCTCTTCGCTTACTCCGTGTGCTTCCGAGCCAATGACCACGATCACTTGTCGGTCCTGCTGCAACACTACATCCCCGAGCGTTTTATCTGCTTTTACGGATAGCACGATCACCTGTGCATGTTGTTCTGACAGCCATTGCGGATCTCCGTTCATGCCGGGTATCCAGAAGACGCTGCCCAGGGAAGATCTGATCACTTTCGGCAAGAAGGGATCACAACAGGAGTGAGCGAGGATCACCCTATCAAATCCAAAAGCGCTGGCAATGCGGTAGATGGTTCCCATGTTCCCCGGATCGGAAACGCCATCCAGATAAAACGCTCTTTTGAAGTCATTATCCCGGAATTCCGGGATGGTATATAACGCAGCCAGCGATTGCGGCGTCTCGGTCATGCATATCTTGCTCATATCCGCTTCGCTGATCTCAATAGCAGGTATGGATCCACAATTCTCCAACCGCTCCAACTCCCGGCTATGGTACAATTCCAAGGGCATGATGCCATTGCTGATCAATTGGGAGATCGTATTCACGCCTTCCACCAAGACCCGTCCTTGGCGCCTGCGGTGTTTCTTCATCGAGAGATTGACCAGTTCCTTGATTCTTCGTTTACTGAGCGGCATGATTTACCTCTTCCGGTGACCAAGTTATCCACAATTGGTGGATAAGTGGCTATTGATGCAAGCTATTGTTAATAAACGGCATATCTTGATATGCATAAGTTCTTCACGATATATCCACAACTTATCCACAGGTGCTTGGAGCGGTAATTCCGGCATTATTTTTTGATTGTGAATCCGGCACGGACGCTGTTTTTGCCATAGCGGATTTCGGTGTAATAACATCCGGATGCCAGAGTCCTGAAATCGGGATCAGCCCCCAGGAAATACATGTTTTCGCCAGCGGAGATCATTCCCAAAGAACGTTCGATCACCTTTCTGCCTCTGATATCATATACTCTAAGTGTGGCGGAGACCGGTTCGGTCAGTTCCATGAACCATTTGAGCGACGCTGTCCGGGGATCATACACCGGATTGGGCGCCAGAAACAAAGTAGTCTGAGGTGTGTTATACTGGTAGGAAGCAATGCTTGTCTGCGACCAGTTTCCCGAAAGATCCCGAGCTTTGATCTCGATCTGTCCGTTCCGGTCAACTCTAAAAGTTTCGACTACGCTTGGAGCATCTTTCCCCGGCATGATCGTTTTCTCTTGAATGTTATCGCCCTGTCTCAGAGTTATCAGATAAGTCAATGGATCGGGATCGGCGGGCTGGGAGAACTCCAGATACAAAGTGGAAAGAACGACATTCACCCGGATAGCCGCCGGTGCTGACGGAGGCGCAAGATCTGCCCCATAAGCAAGATTGAGTAATGAAAGCCAATTTGTCCGCCGGGCAAAATCCAATTTCCGATAGTGAGACCACCAGGCATCGAAATACGTCTGATACTGGGGAAACCACACCGCCGCGGTTCCGATCGGGTGAGTGTTTTCCAGAACCGAATAGGCGACCACGCAATCCATCCATTGATCCTTGAGGATCGCAGCGGCGGAGCGCAAACTTGCATTCCACGGATTTGTCACCACCCGGCTCAAAAACTCCGTCAGATCGATCTCCGCATACATCGCATTCATGTCAAAACACTGCTCACGGATGGCGAGCAGTGTGGCAGCGTCAGCCCTGAATGCCTGGCTGAACAGATCCCAGGCGGCGATGAAAGTATGCAAACGGTCTGTTCTGATGGCTGAGCAGGTAACCGCCAGCCCGCACTGTCCGGGATTCTGACAGCCAAAGGCATCGTAGGATTCGGTATAGCGCAATGGTATCTGAGCCACGATCTCCGCAACCGGCAGATCAAAGAGCGGCAATATCGTCTGATACGGGAAGCCATTGGGGGGAACGGTATCCTCTGAGCCGATGACGTAATCGGCAAATGACATCACCTCCGTCAAAACCTCGATCGTCTGCATCCCACAGGCGTCAAACAACAGGATGTCCAGATGCGGGACATTCTGCAATGCCCTTTTCAGATCACCATTGGCAATGCTCATCAATTGCTGGGCTGATTCATCGGGACAGATCCATTTTCCGCTGTCGGTTTTATACCAACTGCTCCCATGCGACCAGATCACCAGCATCTTATGCTGCGACGGATAGGCATTGAATCCCCAGCGGACAAAGTCGTTCAAGGCTTGCGGATCAGCGCTGTTGATCTCTCCCAGGGTTGACAGTATGGGCGATGTCACCATCGGCGAATTATCCTGACGAATGCGAAAACGGTAGCCTCCCGGCATGATCGAGGTGGAGGCAAAATCTGCCTGAACGATGATATTTACTCCTGCCGGCGGAGCGATGGACTCCATCGAATTGATATCGTCGTAAGCATTTTCACTGAGATTGTTATCAGCAGCCATATGGACCAGGATCGTCCACTGGCTCCCATAAGCCGGAACCAATAACAAAAACAGGAGGAAAGCCGGAACCATCCCCCGCATTCGACTAATGAGATGTATCTTATTGATAGGGATAATCTTGTGCCTCTTCCAAACCATTCAGGACCCGCAAAGCGCCCAGGCATAATGCTTCCATTTCCTTTTCGCCCGGATAGAGATGGATCGGTGCGATAAATCCGGTGTGTTCGGTGATATAATCCACGATACACTGATTATAGATCAAGCCACCGGACAGAAAGATCGCATCCACTTTGCCGCTCAAAACTGCCGCACTGGCGCCGATCTCTTTGGATACCTGATAACACATTGCATCTTGGATCAAGCGGGCATAATCGTCACCTTCCTCGATCCTGCGGTTGATCTCAATCCCGCTATCCGTGCCGAGATACGCCGTCAGCCCACCTTGCTTGGATAGCATCGTAACCAATTGTTTATGAGTGAATTTACCGGAAAAAGCCAATTCCAGCAGATCGCCGATCGGCAAGGCGCCGCAACGCTGCGGAGAAAAAGGTCCCATCCCCAATAATGCGTTATTGGCATCCACTGTTCTGCCGCCTTTGATGGCGGCAACCGATATTCCACCGCCCATATGAACGCCGATCTGATTGGTCTGATCAAACTCCTTGCCCATTTCTTTGGCGATCAGCCGTGCGATATAACGGATATTCAAGGCATGAAACAAGGACTTGCGCTCAATCTGAGGCATGCCGGAGATCCGCGCAATATCGTCAAATTCATCGACCACCACGGGATCGACGATAAAGGAGGGGATGCCCAGTTCATCCGCGATCGCCTTGGCGATAAAGGAACCAAGATTGGAAGCATGAATCCGACCCCAGAGCGTGGGATCCCTAAGGTCTCGCAACATGGCGTCACTGATCTTCCAAGTACCGCCGCTGACCGCCCTGACCAAGCCGCCAATTCCGACGGTCGCCGCCAAACTCTCGGGCGCTACATTGTGCTCGCGCATCGCTTCCAAAACAATTGACTTGCGATAGTCATACTGCTCAATTATCCCGCCAAATGGTTCCAAATCCGCCGGATCGTGACGCAAGGTCTTTTCAAACAAAGGAACATCTCCCTCATAAACCGCTATCTTGGTCGAGGTCGATCCCGGATTGATCGCTAATACTCTAAACGGCATTTACGCCTCCCTGTTGCTATTTTTTTCTTGCAACCGCGTTAAAAAAATCACGGCGCTATATTGTCAATGAATTCGTGTGCCCCTTCGTCCTTCCTTGCTTGATAACCTTAGTATAACCTTAGTATAACCTTACGAGCGTAAGGTTATACTAAGGTTAACAAGCAGGGAGGAAGCAGGATGGGATGTTCATCCAAATCAGGAAAGTGCTGAAGGAATAAGGATCAGGAGCATCTGACCGGTAACGGAGCGAAACAAAGAAAAACCCGCTGTACTGATGATTTGGAAAGGACAGTGCGCCGACTATGCAAAAGGGACAATACCGCATCCGATCAATCAATCTTCAATTTCATCGGCCGAGCGATGTAGCAGGTGTGGAGGAGCTTTTTGGCGATGGGCGAATTGGGCTTTTCGAGGAATTCCTTGTACACTTTCTTGATGGAGGGGTTGTTATGCGATTCGCGGAGAGTAAGGGATTCGTCTTCGTGATATAGTCCTTTGGCTCTCAGAATGCGATTACGGTTTGAGGAGGGGTAAGGTTGTCCGCCCCCGCCTACGCATCCGCCACGACAAGCCATGACCTCGATAAAGTGATAGGGAGTGGGCTTGCCCTTGGCTTTGGCGTCACGCACTTCATTGAGGATCTGGGCGACATTTGAGAGTCCGGAAGCGACGCCGATATGGATATCGTGACCGAGGATCTGAAGCGTGCCTTTCTTGATCCCTTTGTGCCCTCGGACGAATGGGATATTGGGATCGGGCAATTCAGAACCGGTAAGCAAATGATAGGCGGTGCGGAGTGCCGCTTCCATCACGCCTCCGGTTGCGCCGAAGATCGTTCCGGCACCGGAGTATTCACCCAGAGGATTATCGGCCGTTCCTTCCGGCAGGTGTCGCAGATCGATGCCACGGGTCTTGATCATACGTGCCAATTCGCGGGTGGTGATGGTGAGATCCACATCCTTGTGCCCGGAGCAATACATATCTTCCATGCGCTCGATCTCATATTTCTTGGCGGTGCAAGGCATGACGGAGACCAGGAAGATGCGGCAGGGATCAATCTTCATCTTCTGAGCCCAGTAGGTCTTGACCATGGCGCCGACCATTTGATGCGGGGATTTGGCGCTGGAGAAATGGGGAATGAGGTCGCTGAAGAACTTTTCCAAATAATCCACCCAGGCGGGACAGCAGGTGGTGATCAGCGGGAATTCCTCCGGGTGATGATGGAAAATCTCCACGAATTCGGACGCCTCTTCCAAAATTGTGAGATCAGCGCCGAAATTGGTGTCAAAGACGTGGTGGAAGCCCAATTCACGCAGGGCAGTGTACATCTTGCCGGCGACATTTGTTCCCGGCTTATATCCGAATTCTTCTCCGAGGGCAACGCGCACCGCCGGCGCTTCCTGTGCCACGAGGATCTTATCGGAGTCATACAGCGCCTTCCACAAGTCATCCGAGTCATCCGATTCATAGATCGCCGCTACCGGGCAATGAGCAGAACACTGTCCGCACTTGACGCATTCCGAATCCTCGAGGGGACGATTGAAGGTAGGTCCGACGTAGGTATCGAAGCCGCGATTGGAGTTTTCCAGAGCGTGCACTGCCTGGATCTCATTACAAACGTAGGTGCATCTGCCGCATTGGATGCAGTAGGAGGGATCAAGCGTGATTGCCTGCGAGGATTCATCCCGCTTTTCGTATTTGCGTTTGAGGCGTTTGAGGTTCTTGTGGCGGATGGCAAGTTGCTGTGCCAGGTCTTGCAGTTCGCACCTGCCGTTTTTGATGCATTCAGGGCAGTTATTGGGATGATTGGAAAGGATGATCTCCACCGCTTCACGGCGCAGATCAAGAAGTTTCCTGGAATTGGTGATCACCTTCATCCCATCCTCACAGGGCGTGGTGCAGGCACGAACCGGCCGGCCATTGATCTCGACTATGCAGACGCCGCAATTGCCAAAGGCGGGAAGGTCTTCATGATAGCAGAGGTGGGGGACGGGAAAGCCTGCTTTGGTGCAGGCATGAATCACTTTTGTGTCTTTGGTGACACTTACGGCTTTGTCATTAATATACACGGTTATCATATATTGTCTCCCTATACTGTTTCCACTGAGACGAGTAATATTCAGGGTCTGTTTTATGTCAAGTAGAGAGATGCTTGATCACGATTTGGCAGGATAGTGGGTCAAATCGCTTGACAAAAAGTGAAGGTCTGAAGTTTGCCTCGCTGGTCACAGGCAGGTTCGCTACCGGTCAAAATGCTGATAATGGTTGAATAAAACCAGCGAACCATATGCATACGAGACAAGAAGGCGTAAATGAATGATAAGATAATGGAATATATGGCAAATCTGATTCCGGAACTGGGCAGAATGGGCATCCAGGTCTCCGATGAACGGGAGATATCCTATGGAGTGCAGTTGCGCCTTCAACGACATGAAGCGGAGGTTGTCCTCAATATCTATTACTCAGAGAAGAAAGGACTAAGCGCCGTCATCGGCGGTGATGCCAAAAGCATTTTGGGGCAGGATGTAATCAAGAAAACCGCAGAACTCAAAGGTAAAAAAGACAATATCCCCTTGCATCAGTGGCATCATTGGATCGGGAGTGATGAATGTGGTAAGGGTGATTATTTTGGTGCCTTGGTCGGTTGTGCCGTGGCGGTGGATGAAGCCATGAGACCCCATCTGATCAGGATGGGCGTGATGGACAGTAAATTGCTAACGGATCAGCAGATCACCGCTGTGGCACGGGATCTTTATCGGCAGTACAAGGGCAGGATCAATTGTCTGGTGCTCAAACCGCTGAAATACAATGAGATCTATACTGCCATGTGGCATCAGGGCAAGAATCTTAACGACCTGCTGGCTTGGTTGCATTATACCCTAATCCGGGGTTTGGTCGAAAGGTCGATGGGAGAGAATCCCGTGCTGCCCAAGCCCGATGGTGTTCTGGTAGATCAATTCAGTTCTTTATGCAAGGTGCAGCAATTATGCCGGCGGAAGGATCTGGGGATCCCGGTCGTGGAGAGGCATCATGCAGAATCCGACCTAGCAGTGGCAGCGGCATCGATAATCGCCCGTTATCAATTCCTGCACGCGCATCAAGAAATGAGCAAATATTATCAAATAGAATTTCCCAAAGGTGCGTGCAAGCCAATAGCCAAGACCTTGCGGCAGTTTGTGGAAATCTACACCGTCAAACGGCTGAATGAGGTTGCCAAATTGCATTTTAAGACCACGGTCAAGTATTTAAGCGATGAGGAAGCGAACCAACTTTTCCTAAGTTCATCAGATTGGACTTGACAGAAAAGCCAGCGGGATTATCTTGTCCCGTAGCAATGACGCTATGCTAATCCGATTATCCTTCTGGCAAAACTAAATTCATAGTAATCTGTCAGGACATACCTGTCGAACGACTTTATCTCATGGATACTTGGATTACTATACATATAAGACACTGGGAGCTGAATATGCTGAGACCGGTCGGACGTCTTGACGTCGACGAAATCAAGGAACTGGAAAACTTGATCACCAATATCCTGCGTAATCTGGAAAGGGGCAAAACCGATCTTGCCAAAAAACGCATACTTGACCTTGCCAATACACCCAATTACTTTGTCCGTGAAGACTTGGGCAAAGGACTGGCGCAACGCAGGGATTGTGATGAACTGGACAGGATCTGCATCGAAATGCTGGACGATCATCTGTATGGGATCAGGGCGACTGCACTGTTCTATTTTTACTACAAACTTCAAGATGAGCCCCAAAAGGTCATCTTGATCATGGAGCGGATGTTTGAGTCAGTTCCATGGGAAGTGGAGACCATGGCGTTCGAGATGTGGCGGAAACATTCGGAAGTAATGAAGGAATACATGGTTCAATGGGCACAATCGGACAATGAAAAAAAACGAGCGCTATCCCTGCATGGAATGGAAAATATAACGCTTAAAAACACTCAATATGTCCTCAATTTCGTAGGCAAGATGCTTTCCGACGATAGCGAGGAAGTGCAGAAGAAAATCACGCATATTCTAACACAGGTAGGAAAACAACGACCACTGCAGTGTTATGCCAGTATTCGGCGCTGGCTGCTTGATGCGGACGAGAAACGGGTACAGACGATCTGGATGGCGATGAAGAAGCTGGCGAATATCTTTACCCAAAAGAATATGCGGGATAAGTCCTTCGATTTCATCAGTGTTACCAAGCGCACCATCCTCGAATGGAAGAACGACTCGAATCAGAATGTATCCCAAATGGGCAGTAAACTGGCATACATCATAAATCGGTCTTAAACGATTGAACAATATCCATTTTATTCTGGTTGAACCGATCTATGCGGGAAACGTGGGGGCGGTGGCCAGGATCATGAATAATTTTGGGTTTCAAAACCTTAGGATTGTGGGCTCGATCCCCGATAAGAACGATTTTTACCTGGCTGTGCATTCGGGATATATCCTCGATAATGCAAAACTCTATCCATCATTGGCCGCAGCAATTGCTGATCTGGATCGGGTGATCGCATTTTCCCGCCGTGTGGGTAAGACCAAACCAGTCGATATGACGCCCGCCGGGACGGCGGAATATATCCATAAACTGCCAGATTTGCAAATAGGTGTCGTTTTTGGCAGAGAGACATTTGGGCTCACTGATCAGGAAGCAGAACTCTGTCCGCTGAGATGCCAAATCCCTACGGGCAGCGCCATGCCTTCCATCAATCTGGCACAATCCGTGGCGATCGCTACCTGGGAGATATTCAGTTATCCAATCGAACAGCGAAATCCCATGAAGGCATCCAAAGGTAAAGACCTTGATCAGATCAGGGATTACATGATCGATGTCCTGCGTTCGATCGGGTTCTTTAAGGATTTTGAGAGCACGAACTGGGAATCCTTCTTGACAAAAATGCTGCATCAATTAAATCCTCCAAACACGATGGTCCATCGCTTTCGTCAGATGTTCAACCGGATCCATGTGCTGTTTACCGGTACCGGCAAAGGTTATAACAAACATAAGGATGACCAGACCTCTTAATAGAACCAAATCTTTTCATGAGAAAAGAGGATATAATGACGAAGAGATCTCTTCTCATCGGGATGCTGCTTATACCGCTATTTCTGGCAGCAGGCCTTACATTGCAGATCAAATTGCCGGTTCCGGAATTTGACAGACGATCCAATGGTTTTGAACATTATAAGGATTATGGGAGGATATCCTCCAGCGGTAAATGGCAATTACCCCAACGGCAGATCAATGTGCTCTTGCCTCCGGGATCATCAAGCGTGACGTGGCATGCGGATCTCTATTCGACTGTTTTTATACCGGCGCTGGAACCAGTAGTAAATCCTGCTTATCATAATGGCGAAACTATACTGAATTCCAGAACCAACAAACATACCGGGTCAGGCGTCCATTTCAATGGGATAAACCGATGGGGCGATCTGGTCTATGCTTCCCTCACAGTCATCCCCGCCTTCTATGATGAAGTGGGGCAGGGTTATCGATGGAGCAGTTCTTTGACGCTGAGTATCTCATTCGTGACAGCAGAAAACCATTCTCCCAATCGCATCCCCCCGACCATGATCAATACTGATTTCTTTGTCAATCCACAAGCGCTTGACCAATGGTATGTGAGACCTGTGACCCGTAACTACGATTATCTGATCGTATCCACTCCATCCTTGTATAATGCAGCTTCCGCATTGGTTACCTATCGCCAGGGACAGGGTTTGCAAGTAACATTCGCCGATATCAATACAATCCTGAATACCAGTCCGGGAGCCAATCCGGCTGAGAAACTGAGAAACCATCTGATCGCCGAGTACGATCAGCATCCCTTTACCTACCTATTGTTGATAGGAGATATCGGGCTTGTACCTACTTCGATGTTAACTCCTGAGCCCAATGGACTGGAAACGGTTCCTTCCGACTTCTACTATAGCGATCTATCATCCAATTTTGATTCCGATAACGATGGCAGATTGGGCGAATACTCTCCCGCTCCTGGTCTGGAGGATTGGGATATGGACTTTACGCCGGAGTTGTTTGTCGGCAGGATCCCATTTAATGGTGCGTCCGATGTGAGCGATGTTTGCAATCGTATCGTGGCTTATGAAACAGCTACTGGGGACTGGAAGAACAAAGCGCTCCTGCCCGGTGCGATCCAGAACTTCCAATACCAAGGCGGAAACATGGATTGGGCGGCATCCGATGCCGCTGATCTGATGCAATATATGCAAAATACCATCCTTGGCGGTATGCAGACGGTTACGATGTATGAGCAGGCGGGCATTCTGCCATCCTATCCCAGCGATTATTCATTGAGTTATGACAACTTCCTAAACCTGCTTAATACCCAAAGTTGGGGTATAGTGAACTGGGGCGCACATGGCAGTTCGGTTTCCGCTTCGCGAGTGTGGTGGGCACAAGATATTAACAACAATCAGATCCCCGATTACTTTGAACTGCAATGGGCGTCGTTTGTGAATGTAAATACCTTCAATAACTTGTCCAATAGTGATGGAGCAGTATTTTTCCTTGGCTCTTGTTACAATGGCAGGATCGACAATCCCACCATCTGTCTCTCCGCCCAGATTATCAAAAAGAAAGGTGTGGGAAGCATCGCCGCCACACGAACGGGCTGGTACAAACTGGGCTGGCGGAATCCCGGTTGGGGCGGATTGAATTCATACAACTATCATTGGATGGAAAACTATGTTCCGGGCGGAATGTCCCTGGGTGGAGCACATGCGCACGCCAATCTCTTACATACTCAATATTACCTTTTCGGCGATCCGGTCGATAGCGGAGGGATCATCTGGCCTGAATTACAGAATGTCTATACCTATATGCTCCTCGGTGATCCAGCCATCGGGTATGATGAAACAGAGCCGGTCCACATCGGCGAAGTCCTGATCTGGAAACCCTACGGAGATCCTCCATATGCTCTGATCAATGCCATTAACCAGCAAGGGAGTTTCAATGTCATCCACACCGACAAGCTCATACCTGATTATGATTATCTGTACAATTTTGATATGATCTTTTGCCTCTTTGGCTATGGGCAGTTCGTCTATACTCCCGAACCTGGGACTATGGAGTATAATCTGTTGAATTCCTATTTGGAGAGTGGGGGAAAGGTATGGATGGAGGGATTGATTAATTGGGATAACAATGACCTTCTCCTGGGGAAGTTTGGCACCATCGCACCATTTGATCACTTGGTCGATATCAGGCAGGTCGGATTTGCGGCTGATACTGGCAATATGATCTGGACTCATGCACCCGATGGGTTCTGGTCTCAGGCATTGACCGGATATCTCCCTTCAGCGATAACGGTTTATCAAAACGTGAGTGAAGGATCGATGACGGATGGGATCGGGATATACAATTCCAACGGCAATTACAGAACGATAGCAAGTTCTTTTGAATTGAACCGGCTGACACCTCCGGATCATGATTTGAGTTCAATGGTGGCGATCATTTTTGACACGCTCGACGTTTTTATTGACGAACCGGTTTCCATATCCGATGCCGTCAGTCCCGTACCGGGTTTATCGGTCAGCGCCTTTCCAAACCCATTCCACAGCAATCTGAGTATCCGGATTATAGACCTCCCTACACCAGACGGAGAGATCGAGACCGAGATCTATAATCTCAGGGGACAGCGGATCCATCATCTTCGGTTTGCCAACATGCATAAAGATCAGTCCTTTATCTGGGATGGCAAGGATCAGGGAGGCAGATCCCTGGCGCAAGGGATATATTTCCTAAGGATCCGTAGTGGCAATCAGTATAAGACGCTTAAATTGCTCCACCTTAAATAAGGCGCTAAATGCACTTGACAAAAACAATGCCTGATTCGACGAGTGCCAAATGTCAGACACCTTGAAAACCGGGAGCGTATAAGATGCTGCTTAAAAGCAAAGATAAAAGGCAAGATACGGAGATGTCTCTGCTCAAACGTAAGAGCATCGCCAGTTACCGTTCCAAGATACAGATCTTTGTCGAGAAAAAGAACTTTGTCATCAAGGCGGCGGATACGCCGGGAGAATTGATCCAGGTGCTAAAACTGAGGCACGATGTCTTTCTGGAAGAACTGCTTCACAAGACCAAGAGGACTGGCATTGATTTTGACCGTTTTGACCGCAATTGTGACCACCTTATGATTATCGACAAACGCAATGGTATGCTGATCGGCACTTATCGTCTCCAATCTTCCCTTCATACCAAACGCTGGTACACCGCCACCGAATTCCATATGAAAATGATTAAAAAACTCGATGGAAACAAACTCGAACTCGGTAGAGCATGCGTCCACAGGGATTATCGCAGCGGATTGACCATTGCTCTGCTTTGGGAGGGTATCCATGCCTATATGCTTGCCAGCAATACCAAATATATGTTCGGTTGTTCCAGCATCAAAACGATGGACAAGGATGAGATCAAAGGGATCTACTACTATATGAAACACAATGGTCACCTTCTTGATGACCACAAAGTAAGACCCCGCAACAAGTTCCGGGTGCCAGGCCTTCACCGCTATGTCCTGCGTAATCCGCACCACCTTGCCGATACTGATATGAGTCACTACAAGGCTAAGATCCCATCCCTGCTCAATTCATACCTCAAGGTCGGCGCTAAGGTTTGCGGCACTCCAGCATTGGACAAGAGTTTCAAGTGTATCGATTTTCTGACCCTCTTGGACGTGGAACTGATCCAGCAACAATACACTCGTAAAATGAACAAACCGGAACCAGAAGGCGAATCCGCCTGATCTCAAAGGACTGATGCGGTATCTATACAAACAGATCCATATTCTTTCATGGCTTTCGGTCTTTTACCTCAGTTCGTTTTTTTTCCGTTTGATCACCCGCGATCCGGTAAGGTTGAGGCGACGTTTGAATCGCAATACCACATTTGTCTGCCGCTATCTTGTGTCTGCTTTTCATCTTACTGTCAACGTAAAAGGTGAAGAGCACCTGGTAGAACTGAACAAGGGCTCCGGTCTTGTGGCCAGCAATCATGTTTCCTACACCGATATCCTGATATTATCTTCGATCCGTCCATTTGCTTTTATCACTTCGACGGAAATGGGCGCCAATCGTTTTTTGGGTGGTATCACACGTTGCGGTGGCTCCTTATACACCGATCGGCGCAAGCGAACGACCCTGCCGCAAGAGATAGAAAACTTTGCCTGCACCATTCGTGACGGAGCAAATGTCGTCCTATTCCCCGAAGGAACCAGTACAAACGGCGAAACCGTGAAATCCTTTCATAAATCCCTCTTCCAGGTGGCGGTCAATGCTCAGGCAAGCATTTATCCGGTTTGCATCAAATATCTTAAAGTGGATGGTGCGCCTATAGTGTCCCAGGCGGAGCGAGATATGATCTGTTGGTATGGAAATATGGAATTTATGCGCCATTATCTTAAGCTTGTGCGTCACCGGTTTGAGGTCGAAGTCCAGTTTCTCGAACCCATACAATGGCAGAATGCCGCCACCCGTCAAAAACTGTGCGAACAGACCTATTCAAGTATCCTCCAATGCTTTCATAGATCAGGATAATCACTCGTTATCGCCACGGTCAATCTTATCGTTGCAAACAGAAAGCCCTTGCAAAAAGGGCTTTCTCGATTGTGGAATGAATATCTATTGACTACTTGATAAAGATTACTGGCCTGAATGAATTGTATTCGGGAGTCGTCATTCGTATGATGTATATTCCGGAACCAATTCCAATCCCTTGATTGTCCCGCCCATCCCATGCCACCACATGATTACCGGTCTGTTTCTCGCCATTGAACAGGTGGCGAATGACCTGCCCCTTCAGATTATAGACCGAGATAGTGACCGGAGAAGATTTCGACAGATCAAATGGCGCGTTTATCGAGAGATTAAAGGGATTGGGGTAAGGTGAGTGTAACTGGGTCACAAAAGGTATCTCCGGAACATCCTGTATGTCTTCCTCATATTGAACCGCCACCGGTCCAAACAGGGATATCTCGCCGCCCATTTCAACGCACTCCAGCCAATAGTAATATACGCAACCAGGAGTCAGACTATACCAATCGTTGTAAGTATAACTGGTTGTAAGGGATTGATTGGTCGCCCTGATCAGTGGGCTGATCACAATGGCATTATCAATGGTTCCGGAATTGCTCCGCAAAACGTAAAACCCGCTCAGATTACTTTCGGACTGGGTTACCCACGAGATCCTGATCTGCCCTGTGTCAAGCATATAACCGGTGAATGATGCCAAAACGACCGGCAGCGACTGATCTATATCGGTTATTGTCCAGTTGTATCTAATGTCATCCGGGGTCATGAGAGCGGTAACACCCGAAATCGATACGGTTCTGTCAGTCGTTCCGCTTACATTGTATGTCCCCATAAGAGTCCAGTGGCCGGTCTCTCCCTCAGGTCTTCTCCACACCAAGACCTGGCTGGCGTCGGTTTCCGTCTCCGGATAGGTTAGTTCGATGGTCAGCGTTCCATCGGATATGTATCCGCCTGTTGTCCAGGTTCTGGCGATACTGGTTCCGCATGTGGCGCTATTCACAGTTTCTTCCATATCCACATATACATCTGTAACGTCGCAATTTCCGGAAAAGGCAATGGAATTGATCTCCCAAGTAAGCTTGTATCCATTGAGATCGAGGTAGTATTCGTCACAATTGATATATGCCACCTTAATGTTATGGGGTAACTTGAGATTATTTAAAAGGTATAATTCGGTTACATATTGGATCAATTGTGTCGGTTCCTCCACCGTTACATCGACTCTGAATGACTCATTCAGTCCATTGACAACTCCAGTCCCATCAATAAAGAACCATGAATTCGCTGTAACCGTAGATCCGGACAGGAAGGTGATGTTGTTGTTCCCCAATTGGATCCATCCGGTAATGAAATCCATTTCAGTTGTTATACTGACAGGATTGGAGAGAGCAACCCCGGAATCAGTATTGATGATGAGTCGATTAACGGTCGAGGGCAGTCCTGAACCGGTACTTCCCAATTGTGCGGCGTCCATATACATATAATCCGCTCCGGAACTGAATGACCGGATGCTTGTCCGGACGCTGCCAGTTAAACCTGATGCGGTAATTCCGTTGGCATTACGGGTGGCAAGAAGCGCTCCCGATTGCAGATCGAAGGATCCTGCTCCACTGATGTTGCTGGCAGCAGTAAAGTCGATCATGCCCGTAACGACAACGGTGGCTCCGGAATTGACCGAAATATTGCCGATCAGATGGGCTTGCCCGGCAATAGTCAAATCCGTGCCGCTCCCGTCCACAATCGTCAGGGTTCTGACGTTGTTTATCTGAAGGACGCCTCCACTTTGGACAAGCAATTGATCTGCCTGGATATTGGCATTTACCCTAATCGTCGCTCCGTTGCGGATCGTTATCACATTAGCATTGCCTGCGCTTGGAACTGCCGAGGCAGTCACCCATACACTACCATTGTACCTTTGCCAGTTGGATGCAGTATTCCAATCGCGTGCCCCGGTATAGCGATTACGGTAATCATCCAAGTTCTGTCCCGATAGACCCACACACAAAGTCATCAGTACCGAAATGAATATCACGGTGTATCTCATACTTCCTCCTTGAATCTCTATGGCCGCTCAGTGCTGCATTTTTTGCCGCCGCTGAAATCATGCTCATGACGATACGAGACGTAATCTAATCGACCCAGACTATTTGTCAAGAAATATTTAGCGTGTATAGCAGCATCCACTCCCTGTCGATATAATTCCACGATTCATTTCGGATTGGAGCCGGGCGATTGGGTGCTGCGCAAAGGGGAGATTTATCACAATCAAACATAGACAAGCGAGTTATTTGTTAATCATCGGCAGGTTGTTTTAATTTACGATTCATTGCTGAATGATTAGCGGCAACATCGGGCTATGCGCAAGTTAATCGTGGATAATTTTCTACAAATTTAGGGTAAATCTTTCAACCAAAAACACCATTACAGATACAAGCCCATGATCAACATCGACATCCATAGTGCTTTATTGGAATAACTCCCTAAGAGTCATGACTTTAGCGACAGCTTTGGGATTGATACCTTGATTCCGGCGATATGTGTGGGAATCACGTTTCATTACCGGATGGATCGACCTCTCTGAGAACCGATTGCACTGCAAATGATTCCATGCGCTTTTCAGCCACCCTCGCTCCGAGATCGCTTCGAGTGCTCGAACCGATCTCGAAGCGAGGTGGCGAGAATGAGGCGTGATATATGGAGCGGGAGATGTCATGGATCGCCGGGGATGCGGAATTGAAGATGGAATTTGCCAGAAGGTGAAAGCCCATTATGATAATAGTATAGAGATTCATAACGGAGGTATGGAAATGCTGATCGATTTGAACGAGACGAACTTTGAGCAGACCCTCGCCAGGGGCGTGGTTATCGTTGATTTTTGGGCACCATGGTGTGGACCCTGCAAGATGATATCTCCGGTATTGGAAGAATTTGCTTCCGAGCATCCGGAAATCGCAGTCGGCAAGATCAATGTGGATGAATATCCCGATATTGCCGGTCAGTATAGAGTAATGAGCATTCCGACGCTGCTTTTCTTTAAGTATGGTAAACTGATGGATACCTCGATCGGCGTCATTTCCAAAGCAGTTTTGAAGAATAAAACCAATGCTCTGATCTGATAATTGCGGCACATGATTATGAGGTGACACATACGTTGTTATGACCGTTTAATAATTCAGAGAGTTGACTTAATACTATCCTCCTTGCTTGATAACCTTAGTATAACCTTAGTATAACCTTACGACCGTAAGGTTATACTAAGGTTATGAAGCAGGGAGAATGCAGGAGAAAGCACTATTCCGCTTGAACCTGAACTTTCTTGAGACCGTTAGATAACACAGAGTGGTTGACTCAACGAGTATCCAAACTATCTGACGGGCATAATCCTTAGTTATTTCTGACTGCACTGGAAGGAGAGTCGATATTGTTTTTTTCACGTCCTCGAAATTTGGTGATTCCGGTATGGGCAACGCTCGTTATTAGCATGGCGGGAGCCCAATCCCCATAGGATGATTCGGAGGATGCTGGTGGGGGGTAAACTCATTATAGACCGGGATATGCTATCTGCCAGCCAAAGATTTTCCTTGTCAATCGGACTGCATTCAAAAAGATGCGATGCATTAAGTGATGAGGATGTGAATGGATCGTGTCCAGACCCATAAAGAGAATACAAAGTTTCTTTGAATATGTCCTGTTTATCGGATTGATACGTGCCTTTGGTGTGTTGCCGAGACGGCTAGCCAGAAGGATCCTGCTAATTATGTTCGATCTGATCGGATACAGGATCGGAGTGCGCCGCAAAGTGGCTGAGATCCAGTTGGCGCGTGTATTTCCGAAAAAGAACGCGTCCGAAATCCGCAGTATCATTCGGATGATGTATCGCAATATGGCTCTCAGTATCCAGGAGATCTATCTTGATGATGACCGGATCTTGCTATCCAATTGTATTCTGGAAGGCCGGGAACACATAGAAGCCGCTTTGGCACAAGGCAAAGGCGCCATCCTTGCCACCGGGCATTTTGGCAATTGGGAAGCAGCGAGGATCATGCCTTTGTGGGATATCAAAGTAGCCGTGATCGCCAAAAGACAACGGAATCTCTGTTTTGACAGATACACCAATCGGATCAGAGAACGCAACGGCGCTTGCGTGATCGATATGAAACGCGGCTTGAGAGGAATCATGGAACACTTGCACCGGAATGAACTGGTGGCGATCCTGACCGATCAAAATGCCGGTAAAAATGGAATCATTACCGATTTCCTGGGATTTCCCGCCTCCCATTGGAAAGGTGCTGCCAAGCTGGCCATCCGTCATGGCCTTCCCATTGTTCCCGGATTCGTGGTTCGCGATGACAAAGATCGATTGGTCTTTCGCTTTGAACCGGTGATCAAGCCCGATGGCAGAGCTGCCGATGATGCATCCTGCCTGGATCTGATCCGGAAGATCAATTCCGTTCTCGAAAAATATATTGTCCAGTATCCGCATTTGTGGTTTTGGGTTCACAAACGCTGGAAACACGGCTTTGACATGTTTGAAGGCAACCAATGACGGATAAGGCCAATTTTCCCCGGGGTTAGAGAAATACGCCGGAGAGTAAGATGAGTTTGTCTGTCCGCGGTAATGATAGTGAGGTGTGAAAATGTATATTGACCACCGTTATGAAGTGTTGGAAAGTTTGGGGAGCGGTGCCTGGGCTAACGTTTACAAGGTTCGGGATATCCGCACCGGAGCACTATATACTCTAAAACTCTTTCAGTATCTGTCATCGAGTGATCTCTATGCCAGATTTACTGCCGAAGAGATGCATCATATCACCAAGATCGAACATCCCAATCTGAACCGGGTGGTCGATTTTGGGCACGTGGGCGACCATATCTATTACATCAGTGATTTTTTCGATGGTGTTACATTAAATAACTTCCGGTTTGGGGTTCACAAACTGGATATGCTGTATGACATGGTAGTCCAGATCTGCTATGCGTTGCACGCTCTGCATACTCAAAACATCCTGCACAAAGACCTCAAACTGGAGAACATATTATACCGCCAGGAGGGCAATTCCGTGGAAACGCGGCTGATCGACTATGGCTTTTCCAAGATCGATCCATCGGATAATAGCAGCCGGGTTTCGGGAACCCTGCCCTATCTTGCGCCAGAGATATATCTGGGAAAACCGGCAAATGTCACCAGTGATTTCTACTCATTGGGGGTGATACTTTACCGTTTGACGACGTGGACATTCCCTTATTCGGTGGATCAGATCAATTCTCTGATCTCGGGGAATCAGCAGTATTTTGTGCCCAAATTCCCTTCAGAATTGAATTCCACCATCCCTTTGTCTCTGGAAAAGTTTATCCTCCGACTGATGGAAAAGAACCCGGAAAATAGGTTCAAAAGTTCTGAAGAGATCATATCCTACGTCAATCGGATCAGTAATAAGATCTATGCCTTTTCGGTTACTTGGTCGATGGTCAATACATTGCAATTTAATAGTTATCTGGTCAGGGAAAGCATCACGCATCAATTACTTGACTATATACCTGCCATGGAAAACTCCAATGGTAAGATCATCTCCTTGATCGGAGGCGATGGATTGGGCAAGGATCACATTCTCTCCCTATTCCGCTACCACATTCTGAACGGTGATTACTTTTTGTTTGACTACACCTGCAATCGTTTTGATCATGAGGCTTTCTTTGCTTTGATCAAAGAATATGTCCGGTCGCGCAGCAAGGCGGAGATCGAGAGTCATAGCAGTTTGAATAAGATAAGCGAGAAATTCAAGAGATACTTGTTTGAGTCGGAAAAGGAAGCCAAATCCTTCACCCAGTCCCAAGAGGAATTGCGGGGTGATTTTGAATCCGCCAAAGAAGTGTTATTCGATCTCTCAAAACAAAAGCCGATCGTATTTATCATCAGGAATTTTCAATATGTGCATCGCTATACCGTGGATTTTATCAATTATCTGTCGTCTTTTCTGATTCAGCATCGAATCCTGATCTTGCTCAGTTGCAATGAGTTCAACAAGATCAATCAGATCGGGCACACCATCATTACCCAGATCCCGCCGCTCGATTTGCATGAGGTAAGTGATTATGTCATCAAACTCCTTGGCAGGCGTCCTTCCGGACGTTTTATCGAGCAGATGTGGAAACGCTCTTCCGGTAATCCGGATTTTATCCGTGAAATTCTGATCGACCTCGTCAAGCAAAAGAAGGCGATTCACAATGAACTTGAGCAATTGGATTATGATCTGGATGATTACGTGCTGCCTGGCAAACTTCTCCATTCCATATATTCCCGTCTCAGCCATCTCACCGAACAGAATTATAAATATCTGCAGGTATTGGCCATAGCACAATTGCCGCTGGGCAAGGATATGATCACCTATTTGCTGGATATCGACGACCAAAGAATGTATGAATTGATCAATGATGCCTATTACAACGAAAATCTGGTCAAGGACGGCAAGTACTATCGCTTTGCCTATCGTGAAGCAATGCAGAGGTTGTATGACGAGTGTACTGAAGATCAGCATATCGCGGTCTCGCGCAAGATATTGGAATTTTACCGGGATAAGGGCATACGGGACCCGGAGGTGTGCGAAGGATTGATCGCCAATGCCCGCATAGCCAAAGACCTGCCTGCTGAGCGGAACTATACTTTGAGATTGTTTCATCTGTATGACGAGGATTTTGACCAGGAAAAAGCGTACGAAGCGATCCACCGCACAATCATCCTTGATTTTAACAAGGATACGAAAGTTGAGCTCAAAGACATGATCCAGGATCTGATCCATTATCAGGAAAAAGCAGAACTTACCGGGTATCATCAACTGGGTGAAGAGGTCTTAAAACGTCTGCATCTGCTGCCTGAACTATTCGAGAAATACTATGTTGCTACCTCGATCAATCTCCTGATGGAAAACTCCAATGAAGCGCTGAAACAGATCAAGAAGGCCGAAACACTGGCATTTACCGGCAAGCAGTATATCCTGCTGCAACTAAACTACGTTCAGATCTATTCCCGTGTTAACAAAATCAAGATGAAACAAGCGCTGGACAATATCGATCCATCCACCCTCCCTTTGGATATGAAGATCGTCTATTATGACCGCCTGGCCGTGTATCACAGTATGTCCGGAGACCGGGATAGGGCAATCAGGATCATCGAGGATTTTCTCATGGAATTACCTTCCGATAATGATCCCAAAGTACTTATCCGACTGGCTGCCATGCATAATGACCTGGGGGTGTTTTACAGCGTACAAAAAAACATCCCCGAATCCGAAGAACATCTCAGGTTTGCCCTCTCGATATGGAAACGATACAACATCAAGCGATATTTGGGATTGATCTACAACAATATTGCCGATCTCTATCTGAAGCAGGGTGATACAATTAACGCCGAACAGTATTCCGCCCTGGGATACCGGCATGCGGATGAATTGAACCTCACTCTGACCAAGGCACTGGCTCTGCTCAATCAAGGCGAGGGCAGGATCAAGACAGGTGAATTCATTGCCGCCGAAGAGAAACTGCTGGCATCCCGGGAATTGATCCTGTCGGTAAAGAGCGACCGCTTTTTGGATTCCATCCAACGCAATCTGGCGCTGGTCAAGAGCAAGATCAAAAACTTCGGCAATTACCATGAGTTCATCGTCCAGAATGAACCACAATTGGTAAATTGCCACATCAACAACGTTAATCCGCTGGTAAAAACATACTTCTATTACCTATACGAGATGGGTAACACCAAAAAACTGAGGAAACTGGTCAGAAAAAACGTCCATATCAATTACAAACACTTGCATGAGGAAGAGTTCTATCATAATGCCCAGAGTTTATTGGCAATGCTGGACAGGGATTACGAATCCGCTCTTGATCATTTGAAGCAAGCGATGCGCTATGCCGGACAAGTGAATAATAGCTATGCTATCGCCGTTTTTTATATCATGAATATCATCTGCCACATCGGGTTGAAGGACTATGCCAAGGTACGCGAACTGATCGAGACGGTCAGACCGATCGTCAATAAGAACAGATACAAATACTGGCAGACCAAACTGGCGATCATGGATCTGCGGATGGACTTGACCGATCCGGATATTCCGCTGAGGCAGATACTGAGAAAGGCAATTACGCTCGATGCGAGCTGTCTTGAGATGGAATACTTCCAACTCAAGGTGGAACTTTATCATATCCGGATTCAGATCCTGCAGGTGCTCAATGCTGAAAACGAGGCTACATCCCTGTTTGACGAGTATAAACAGTATCTGGAATCCATCACGCAGAATATTCCCGATGAAGACAGGCAGCAATTCCTCAGCATCAATCTATACAATACCAAGGTGCTCAGGAATTTTGACCTGATTGCGATCGCCTCGCGCCAGAAAAACATACGGAACAAGTGGAACGATCTGGTTTATAACATCGCCAACGTAAACAACATGGAGCGCATCAAATTCTTGATCCAGAAAGGCATCAATGAAGTGATCTCTCCGTGGCAATATGTCTTAATGGAATACTCGGACAAGATAGGTAATTATCTTCCCTTCGACAGTTACAACTGCGAACGCGAAGGCCTGATTTCCCCTGAGTATCACACGCTGGTGGATCGCGCCATCAAGACCGATAGCGTATTGATCGAGAAACAGTCCTCGGGCTATAACATAATGGTTGTCCCGTTGATGCAACGCAGCCAGAAGATTGGCTATCTGATCCTCTCCGATATGGGCGAGATGGAATATACCAAACAAGAGACCTCGATCATGAAGAGTGTGAAACAACATCTCACTGCCCTGATCATCAGGATCAAGGATTATACACAGATCACCAAAAGAATAGAAAAAATGAACCAATTGATGCAATTGTCGCATGACCTGATGAAAGTGGTCGAGCCGGCAAATCTGGAGATGGAGATCGTCTCCGCCTGCATCGATTTCATCAATAGCAGCCGCGGATTTTTGCTCAAGCGGGATGACGAGGGCAATGTCATCTTCAAGGTTCATATCGATAACATGAAACAGATTATCCAGTCCGTTACCAGTATCAGCAATAGCGTGATCAGCCAGTGTTTTAATACCGAGGAACCGGTCGTTACCTACAATGCCGTGGAGGACAACCGCTTCAAAAATTCCATCAGTGTTCAAGATTACGTCCTGCATTCCATATTCTGCTTGCCCCTGATAGTAAACAACTCTCTTTATGGCATTGTCTATCTGGACAATCTCAATGAACCTACCCGCGAGATGTATCTGAATATGGAGATCATTCACCTGCTGGTGGAGCAGATCACTCTTGCCATCCGCAACGCTATGCAATATCAATCTGTCATTCAAAAGAGTGCTGAACTATTTGGCATCGAATTAATCAAGGATGAATTCATGGCGATCGTTGCTCATGAACTCAATACTCCGCTTACGACCTTACAGGGCTATGTGTCCCGCCTCAAGCGCAATCTATTTGCCGATGAAGAGGAAAAACGGGATATCATCGCCAAGATCGAGGCTGCGGTAAGAAAGCTTATTGTCACTACGACCGATATCACGACGATGAACTACTACAACCTCCAAAGGCAATTACAAAAATCACAGATATCGCTGATCGAGATCATCAATCTCGTCCAACAGGAGATCGAGATCCTTTCCCGAAACCGCAGAATGTTTGTCAAGCTGGAGATCGAGAAGGAATTGCCTTCGATCATGGCAAATTGGGAGGCGATCCATCTCATGGTCTATAATATTGTAGTGAATGCCTTCCGCTTTACCAGGGACTCCGGATCGATCATCATCGGCGCCCGCAAGTCCGCCTTCCAGCAGGAGAAGATCGACGGCAAGGAGACCATTGTAATCTTTGTCCAGGATAATGGCATCGGCATTCCGGAACAAATGATCAAAAACGTCTTTCGCAAGTTTTACGAACTCAATGAGATCTATGCCCACAAATCCGGCAGCATAGAATACCGTTCCAGCGGACTGGGACTGGGATTGAGTACCTCCATGCGGATCGCTGAACTGCATGGCGGATCGATCAAGATTAAAAGCAAGGAAAACGAGGGAACCACAGTGTATGTTATGATCCCGGTAAAAGGTAATTAGAGAACCATGAAACAGTGCATACTACTATCCGTAATCTTATCGCTGATCTGTTTACTGCCATCGATCCCGGCAGCGGATCATGATGCGTATGAAAACGTCATCTGGCTGCTTAATCGGCAGGGAGGACGGCAAGCGGAGACCGCGATCGACCGTTTCCTGGTGCAGTATCCGCATTCCGCAAGGCGCATTCCGGTGCTTTTGCACAAAGCAAAATTGCTCCGCGAAAGAGGCGCACTCCAGGATGCCGAGATCCTGCTCGCCGATATATTGGATGTTCCGCTGAACCATCAATACAAAGCGGAGATCATCAATGAGCTGGCGATCGTCCTGTATCATCAGAATCGGCTGCCGGAAGCCGAACTGGCTTTGCAGCGTTTGATCAGCGAATTTTCCACCCTGCCCAGTTTCCAGCAATACCATTACTGGCGCGGGATGATCAATCTGAAGAGCGGGCAACCCTATTCTGCGCTTCATTCCTTTCAGCAGGCAGCCAATTTGGGCTTGACCGGAGCGGAACTCGATCATCACCTTTTTACTTTGTATCTGATGCTGGACAGGGAAGATATCGCCCGGTCGATCCTCCAATCCCACCGCTATACCATAATGGATAGTTCGCTGCCAATGTATGTCCAGTGGCTTCAGCACCTGTTGCATCACGCCAGGTTTAGCGAATTGGAAAGCGAGATATCGGCATTGGAGATCGGATTTGCCGATCTGCCCCGGCAGATCCAATCTCTCATGATCCGCAGCCGGCTTGAAAGCCGCAACTACCGGTCAGCCATGGAATTACTTCTGCTATCCGGTATCGAGGGCGATGAAAACCGTTATTATTATGCCATGCTTCAAAGCGTAGCCGGTGAATTGGCCAAAGCGGATGTGATCCTGGAACAACTGTATTACTCCGGGAACGCCGAGATCGCCCATCTCAGCCGGATGGAACGAATGAAGATCCTATTCCGCCGGGATCCCCAGCGGGCGATCCAGACCGTTGTTGCCATGCTTGATGAGCCCATGTCCTCCCGTCTCAAGGGCAATCTGTATTTCTTGCTCGCCGCTTTCCAATACCACCAAAATGATCTCAGCAAGGCAATGAGAAATTTCCTGCTTGCCCGCAAGCATGAGATCGAGGCCCCGATGCTCGACACCATCGATGCTTTGATCCCGGAGATATGGTTCAACCTTGAGAGTTACCGCAATGCCTCGGTTACCTTTAACCGCTACCTGAACATTCATCCCAGGGGCGCTTACCGCGACAAGGTGCTATATATGCTGGCGGTATTGAGTTATTTGAACAAGGATTATCAGTCGTTCCGGGCAATTTACAACCGCTTTATGGAGGATCACGCTGATTCGCCTTATGCCGATCAGGCCAGATTCTATGCGGCCGAAGTCGATTTCAACCTGGCAAATTACTCACGCGCTTTACCGGTCTTGCAATGGTTGCACAACCGTTACCCCACTGACATGGACATTATGATGCGCTTGGCGCAGACCCATTATTATCTCGGTGATTATCTCGAAGCCAAGGTATTGGTCAATGTCATTCCCGATCATCAGACCAATTATGATGCTACCATCCTCAATGCCAGCATCCATTTCAACGAAAAGGACTATATGCGTTCTCTGGACTTCTACCGCAGCGCCGCCAATCTGGCGCAGAATGAGGTAAAACGCATTGAGGCATTGAGTTATCAAGCCCTCGTGCTCTATCAGTTACGACGCTTCAAGGATGCCTCCGATCTCTACTTCAAAATTGCCCGCGAACAGGGCACTCCGGAGACCTATCTTTACATGGCTGCCAAATCTGCCGCCCATGCCCGCAACTTCCACCAGGCATTGCTGATCTACGATTCGTTCCTGACCCAGTATCCCAATTCCAGACACTACATCCGGGTCTTGAACGATATCGCCAATGTCTATTTTAACATGGGCAATTACGACGGCGCCATCCAAACTTGGAACAACGTCCTTCGCCGTTACATCAGCAAAAAAAGTTTCACCGAAGAAGAACTCATCCTCCTCAAAGAGGTCTTTGCCGGATTGGACTATTCTTTCCGGCTCAACCCGCGCGACCAGTTTATCGATGAATTGATCACGATGATCGACGCCTTTCAATCCGAGTATATCCAGTTTGAACTCCAGTACCTGCTGATCAAACTCTACGCCGAAAGCCGCCAATGGCAAAGCCTGCTCCGTCAGGCGGAGGATCTGAAGCGCCAATTTCCACAAAGGTATGTCAAAGACCTGGAGATACTTACTGCCGAATCACTTATCCAACTCAACGAGTATGACCGCGCCGAAAGCGTCTTTGTCAATATCCTCAATCGCGATGGCATGAGCGAGATCCTCTTTGAATGGGTCAATCTCGATATCCTCTCCAATCAATACGACGCCGCCATCCAAAAACTCCGCAGCGCGTACCTTGAAACGCCCGATCAGCAGATCTGGCTGATGATGCTGGATATCGCTTATCAATATGACCTGTCCCAGTTTGAGACTATCTGGGCTTTGCCCGCATCCGATCCTTTCCGCGAGCATCCCGAAGCGCTGAAGATGCGCATGCTTTATCTCTATGAATCCGACCATCTGGACGAAGCGGAGGTGGTTGCCGATCGCCTGGTCGCCCTTTCCACCGATGCCATCTACGATGCCTATGCCACTCTCGTGCAAGCCATTGTCCTTTACAATCGCGAGCTTTTCCCTGCTGCCCTGCAGAAATTGAACCGCCTCCTGGTCTTGTATCCGGATAAGGAGGATATCGCCCGGGAAGCGATATTCTACGTGGTCTTGTGTCAATTTGCCGCCAATAATCTGGAGGAGGCGAAGATTATCTATCAAAACAATCTTCATCGGCTGGGGATCGACCAGATCAGATTCCTTGAACCGCTGCTCGTTCCCAAGGAGAGGTAGTGATGAAGAGTAACCTCTGTTTGATCCTGATGCTGGCGGTTCTGGGCTTGAGTGCTCAGGTGGTCAGATTGCCCGACGTCGATGTCATTGGCATCGAGACCACGAGATCATTTATTTACAAGAGCAATATCTTGCCCTTGATCCAATCTCTTCCGCTCGATTCGCTGTTTCTTTCCCTGCCCCACACCGGGCAGCCGCAGGCATTCGTCCCCAAGACCAGAAAGCCGGATCAGCGCGACATCTTCCTCGATCTGGGCTTATCTTCCGCATCTGCAGCCTATATGAATATCGCTCTTATGTTTGATAGTTTGAATACCTCCGGGATGCAATTCCGGATGCAGCAGTTCGATCCCGGCAAGCAATGGTCTTATCAGCGTTATGATCTCTTTATCGATCCCGCTCTCAACAATTCACTACACGCCTGGATGGATTACAAAATGGCGCAATATGAGCGTATCAGGGACGGAGTGGCGGGTCCTGTGCAATTTCGAAAGGGTCTGATGAGCGCCGTGATCTCAGCCAGATACCCCAAACTCAAGTTTGAGACCGTGGAGGTGCGAGATATCCGTAATCTCCTGTCTCTCCTATGGTTGCAAAGGGAAAGGGATACCATTGCCCAAGACCGCCTCTATGCCAATCTGGATACCTCATTCGATCTGAAACACCGACGCTATGATTTTACCGGACGCATCGCCCTGGTTTACTGGCAACCAGCATTGCAGGCGGATATGGATCTGAATCCGGTGGTCAATTTGGGTCAGGCGGAGGAAAGTGCCATCGGCTTTATGGCGGATAGATTCAGGTTTGTTCCCTACGTCGCTTTCCGTTATGAATATGCGCCCTCGCTGAATTCCCGGATCATTCTGATCAATCAGCCCCGGTTTAAATCGCCTGATCTGGATCCATTTTTCGAGCGTTATCATTGGTTCGACTTTGCCGATGATCTTCGCCAGACCAAGACCCCGCTTAATCTGCGCCTTGCCTACAGCCGTGTCGATCTGCCCCTTGCCTGGCACAATTGGGATTACCTTAGCATCGAAAACCACCTGTCCTATAGCATCGACGCACCATACATCGGCGCCGCCCAACCTCTGGATCCCGTTCCCACCTTTACTTATGGCAATATTGCTGTCAATACCACGCAGGTCAATTTGGCGGGCGAGATCCGAGAAACCCGCATCCAACAGAGCTTGGGCGGCCAATTGTCCTACCTCTGTTGCCAAGAATTTTCCCGGGTGCCATACCAACCGCTCTACTTTGCCCAAACCCGTATCAGCAGAATGTTTGGCGAAACAAATTGCACCCTGACCATCGACCAGAAATACAACCGCATCGATCACGAGGGAAGAGCCCTGCCCGAATTCATCGACCTCGCGCTGGGATTCGAACGCGACCTCATGCCCGGCCTCACCATCTCTACTGCCATCAAAAACATTCTGGGCTCCCACCCCCATTCCTATCTCAATCTTCCCCAGACCCGTACCGGCGCCGAACTGCGCCTCAAATTCATCTTCTAGGGGCTCCCTCCCCCGGCGTGGTGGTGGTTATGAGGGTTGAAGTGGTTGAGATGGAAGCCGTAGGGTCGCTCTCCGGCAGCGGCTTATTCCGTAACCGCTATTAGCATAGAACGCAGAATACGCAGATCGTTTCTGACGATTATAATGATGGTTTTTGTGGTGCGCGAATGATCACACGGATCAGATGGCCGCAACTGATTAACCGGGTCAATTTATTATATAAGAGCATTGAATAATTAGATCCCATAACAGTTCAGTCAGTTTGACTTGCCTCTGCCATTGCTCTGGTAACTGTGAAAAGCATCCCTGCGTCTTCTGGATCATAAACCCAGGTCGGTGTCATCCGCTGTCCGCGAATAGGGTGCACCGGAACGCTCCGCTATGGGATACGGGTCCTGATCTTCCTATAGGGTATAAGAATCCGGTGATCTAAAGAATGACACCACCGCCCAGGACGACCTCGCCGTCATACAAAACGGCGATCTGTCCGGGAGTGATGGCCATCTGGGGTTCAGCGAATTGGACGGAGAATGATCCTGGCTCCGACAGCGTGACTTTACAGGGCGCGGGATCGTGTTGGAGGCGGATCTTACATTGGGCGGAGAAGGTGGTGTCGGGTGGGCTGCCGGCGATCCAGGAAGCGGAGGATGCGCGGAGCATATCGCCGTATAATAGATGTTTAGGACCGACGATCAAGCGGTTCTTTTCCAGGTCTATGGCGATAACGTAAAAGGGTTCGCTTTGCCCGCTGATGCCGATGTTTTTTCTTTGTCCGATAGTATAGTAGACCAAGCCGCGGTGCTTACCGATCCTTTTTCCGTCCGGATCTATGATATCCCCTTGCTCAAACGAGCCCTCGGCAAACAGGACGGAATGATCATCGGTCTCCAAAAAGTCCTGACTTTCCTTTTTGTGCGCGAGTTCGGGGAAGCCGAGAGAATTTGCCAGCGCTTTGATCTCCTGCTTGTGCATCTCACCCAGCGGAAAGAGCGCTTGATTGAGGCGTTCCTGATCCAGAAAGACGAGGAAGTAGGATTGATCCTTGCTCAGATCCACTGCCCTCAGTAATTCCCATTTGCCGATGGTAACGTCAAACCTTTTCCTTACATAATGTCCGGTGGCATAAAGGTCAAAGTGGATTCCTGCTTCTTTTGCCTTGGCGGGCAGCAAGCCAAATTTCATCCGCTGATTGCAAAACACGCAGGGATTGGGCGTTTTTCCCGCTAAATAGGTGGAACAGAAATAGCCCAGGATATCCTGCTTGTATTCCTTGCTCAGGTCAATGATGTGATGAGGGATGCCCAGTTTGGCGGCGATGGCCTGGGCAGAGGCGAGGTCATCTCTTTCGCCTGGACCAAAGCATCCGCTTTTGACCGATCCGGTGATTGGGATGCTGTCATCCCAGATGGACATGGTCAGACCGATCAATTCGTGTCCCTGGTCCATCAGGATCTTGGCCGCCATGGCGGAATCCACACCACCGCTTATGGCGACGGCTATCCGTTTGCCTTTTGATCGCAGAGGTGCTATCCCGTAGTGACAATCAGTATGATGTGTGAACTTCAAAGAAACTCTCCAGACGTAATAGCGTGCGTTGGTCGATACATTCCGGGTGATCGCCTTCCAGCGTCAGAAAAGGCAGATCGATATATTTCTTGAGCAGGATGTTATCGATCTGGAGGTGGCAAAAGGATTGGGTGTATCCGATCACGGCATCGATCCGGCGCTTGATGATCTCGGTCTGGATATCTCGGAGGCGGTCAAACACGCTATAGGGATAGGTAAATGTGATATACTGCTGAACGATGTCATTCTCAAGGGCAGGCATGGCGAATTGGCGTTGCACCTCGTTGAAGAGGACATCGCCGCCCAGTTTGGCAATTGTGTCATACAAATTCAGATAGATCGGAGGAACGCCCAGGTAGCCGATACGCAGTTTACTTGGCAGGGGGTCACGGTTCCTTACCTGTTCCAAAAAGGCGTCCAGCCGTTCTTCATACTGGTCGGGATCACCGAGGAAATCGGAGGAATTGATCAGCCACCAATGGTTTTCCTTGCCGCTTACCAACCGCTCTTTCCAAGTAAGATCATCCAAGATCAGCAATTTACGGCGGATCTCGTCCAGGCGGATCTTGACCTTCTCCGTCTCGGCACGGCATACTTCATACCGCATTTCCAATTTTCCGATCTCGCGGTTCAATTCATCATAATCCCGTTCCGGGGGAAAAGAGAAGAACGTGACCGGCATCCCTTCGTCCGACAGCATCATCAGCAAGGAATGAGTATTGGAGCAGTCGCCTTGGATGACGCCGACCACTTCATCCAGGTCAGCCTTCATAGCAGCGGCATAATTTCCTTTGATCCAGGAACATACGGTGCGCGAAAAGCCCTTGAGTTCGGCTTGGCGGATATATTGAACCGGATCGCTGGTCATGAGGATATTGTTGATATCCGTCGGGATATGTCCGGCGGCAATGATCACTTCCACCGGCATGTTAGTGGTAAAACCGATCTTTTTACTGGTCTTCATAACTCATTCTCAGGTATTGATCTTCCAAGTCCTGTATCTGCATCCGCCGTTCCTGGATCTTCTGTTCCAATGCCACCATGTGTGCCTGCAAGAGATAGACCTGCTGCTCATTGACATAGGTCTCGGACAGGGAGAGTTTGTGATGGATCTGGTTGAGGTCAAGCAGGAGGCGGTCGATCTCGTCATTGTGGGTATTGAGTTTTTGCTGGATCTGCTCAAGATACCAGGGATTAAGTTTTCGTTTCCGTTCCCGTTCCGCTGTTTTCGGTTTTTCCGGCTCTGGATCGGTGAATGCGGTCAGGAGGATGTTTTCCAGGTTGTCCTCGCTTTCGATGATAGTGGGGAAGAGGCGGTTATCCCGCAGTTGATTGCAAAACACCCAGTATCTGGTAGCCAATTGGCTGATAAAATACCGGTCGTGGGATACGAAGACAACGGTTCCGTTATAATCCTTCAGAGCACTGAGCAGCGCTTCGGTCATATCGATATCGAGATGGTTGGTCGGTTCGTCCAGGATCAGGAGATTGGGGTTTTGATGGATCAGCAGACAGAGATAAAGGCGTGACTTTTCTCCACCGCTGAGGATGGAAACCATTTTTTGGCTATCGTCGCCGCGAAAGCCGAATCTTGCGAGCCAGGAGAAAATATAGCCCTGAGGCGCCATCGGAACGATCGCAAGCATGCTGTCAAAAACGGTACGCGTTTCGTCCAGATCCACCTGATGTTGGTCATAATATCCGGTGATCAAACGTGCTCCCATTTTAAGGCTGCCGTCCATGATCTCCCTCTCGCCCAGAAGCGTCCGGAGCAAGGTCGTCTTGCCACAGCCATTACGTCCAATGATGCAGACCCGGTCTTGATAATGAACGCGGAGATCGGCATTTTCCGCCAGGATGTGAGTATTGTCTATCCCCAGCGTCACTTTTTCCAGGACAAACACGTCATTGCCGGAGCGGTGGGCGGAATTGATCCTGAGATCGCTCTGGTGACGGTGTTTGGGTCGTTTGACGATATCCAGTTTTTGCAACACCTTGAGCCGGGATTTTGCCTGATTGGTCTTTTGTCCCGCCATATTCTTGTCGATGAATTCCTGCGTTTTGGCGATGAATCGCTGTTGCCGTTCAAACATCCGTTGCTGACTCTTCGCCGCGATCGCCCGGGCTTCGCTATAGGAACGGTAATTCCCTTTGGTAATGGACAATTTGGTATCTTCCAAAGCATAGATCGAAGTGATGGTCTGATCCAGAAAATGGCGGTCGTGGGATACTAAAAGATAGGGGACATGGAGTTTCACCAAAAATCCTTCCAGCCATTGGATCATCTCCAGATCAAGGTGGTTGGTCGGCTCGTCCAGGATCAACAGGTCAAATTGCCGCAACAAAATGCCAGCCAATACGATGCGTGTCTGTTCGCCACCGCTGAAACTGCCGATCCGGCGGAACCAAACGGACCTGGGGATGCCCAAAGAGGTCAGGACATAGGTCATCTCGTTCTCATACTCATAACCGCCCAGATGATTGAATTGCTCCATCAGACGGGTGAGTTTTTCATCCACGCCGGGCGAATGGCTGTCTCCGGCTTCCTGTGCCGTTTCCCTGATCTGATCGAAGAGTTCCAGCCATTGGGGCCGGGCGGCGCGGATGTAGTCATAGAGGATGAGATCTTCGTCCAAAGTGGGATTTTGGGATAGATAGGCGATCCAGCACTGACGGGGGAGCGCAACCTTCCCGCTGGTGGGTTCCAATTCTCCTATGATGATTCGGATCAGGGTCGTCTTGCCACTGCCGTTGCTGCCGATCAAACCGATGCGGCTATTCTCTGAGACGCTGCAACTGATCTCGCACAATACATGTTTGCCGGCAAATTCCATTGACACATCACTCAAACTTATCATAACTTATCTCTTACATTATCCATACATTGGCTCATTCTCCAGAGAAAGGCAGGGTGTCAACCTCAAAATTTTGCTTGTCAAAAACGGCGCTTCCAATTTCAAGGGCAAAATCAGGTCGGGATGTGGCGCAGTCCGGCTAGCGTACTTGAATGGGGTTCAAGTGGTCGCAGGTTCAAATCCTGTCATCCCGACCATCTTATCTTGAACCCTCGCACACCGGCAAAGCCGGTCCGTTACACAAGCTTTAGCTTGTCCATCTCACCAGCGGAGCTGGTCCGTTACATAAGCTTCAGCTTGTCTGTTTTCACCCCCCCCAATATAAAACAGCAGCCATCCAGTGTAACAAACGAGATGTCTCCCGTGGAACTGACAAGCAATAGCTTATGCAACAGATCGCCTGCGGCGATGAACCCCCGCAGCGGGACCCCTTCTCAGATCAGATTCCCTCCGATCCCATCAGCCAATACCGCTGTCAACAACTCCGCATCCACCGCTGCCCGCACGCTCTTCACCGGCATATCTCCGCTCAGGATCTCATCCCGGCTCAAAGTCCCCAGATTCACCTCGGGATTAAGTGCTTTATACGCATACATCATTGCCACAAAAAGCGCATAGACCGACTTCAGAACGTCAGTCTGGTTGCTCAGGAACTCCGCATAAACCCGAAAGTCACGCTTATAACCCG
>CAYZZE010000001.1:0-61746 GCA_964482845.1 uncultured Candidatus Cloacimonadota bacterium | reverse complement strand
AAGTCAGTGCAACGACCGGCTGAAGCCGGTGATACCCCTATGTGCAACGGTCTTGGTCAGTCCTTCCCCGAAACGACGGTGGGTCTCCATAGTTTCCAAGACCTTCCAGGCATCCAGTTCCCCGCCATCTTGGTAACATACGGCAAACGGTCGTCGACTAATTCAGAGAGTTGACTTACAACTATCCTCCTTGCTTGATAACCTTAGTATAACCTTAGTATAACCTTACGACCGTAAGGTTATACTAAGGTTATGAAGCAGGGAGCGTTCAGGAGAGAGCACTATTCCGCTTGAATCTAACCTTCTTGAGACCGTTGAATAACTCAGAGCGGGGGATTCAACGAGTATCCAAATTATCTGACAGGCATAATCCTTAGTTATTACTGACTGCGCTGGAAGGAAAGACGCTATTGTTTTTTCACGTTCTCGATATTTGGTGATTCCCGTATGTGCAACGCGCTTGGTAGAGTATTCGATGGAGAGGGTCTTCCGGTCAAAAATGCCCGATGCCAGAAGGGGTAATGATAACAAGACGATGAAGATGAGACGATGTAGAGGAGTTTTATTCATGAATTATGGCTTCCTGGGCGTAGTTCGATCTTCGATAAGTTTGGCGGCAATGGCATCGCAGATTTTTCTTGCCACGTCTTCACCAAAGATGGGAGGATGCTCGACGGGTGGCACGAATTCTGTGATTTGAACGGGAAATCCGGCAAAATTGGGAGGCATTAGCAGATTCCATCCGCTCTGGACGGTCTCGACCCACTCGGTTTCATAGCGTAACGTAATGCATGGCTTCCGGAGGATATATGCTTCTTTCTGGATGCCGCCGGAATCGGTCAAGATCATGGATGAGTGTGACATCAGGCAGATGAAATCGAGGTATGCTTGGGGTTGGATGTAGCGGATGTTGTTGTATGACTTTGAGATGTGGGTGTTGATGATGTTGCGGGTGCGGGGATGGACGGGAAAAACGATCAAAGAGCCCAAAGCGTCCAATCCATCAAGAATTTGCTGGAGGTTTTGGGGGTCATCGACGTTGTAGGGGCGATGCAAAGTGAGCAGGGCATATCCCGATGGTTCAAGGTACATATCACTCAGGATACGGATCTTGTTCTTCGCTTTTTCCAAGCCGTAACGAACGCTATCCACCATGATATCGCCCACCATGAAACACTTGTCTCCGAGCCCTTCGCGACGGGTGTTTTCCACTGCTGCCGGAGTGGGGACAAAAAGCATGTCGCAAACGTGATCGCTAACAATACGGTTGATCTCCTCCGGCATGCTGCGGTTAAAACTTCTTAGTCCCGCTTCCACATGTGCGGTCGGGAGATGCAATTTGACCGCTGCCAAGGCACCTGCCAGAGTAGTATTGGTATCGCCATAAACGATTACCATATCAGGTCTTTCTTGTTCCAGGATGTCACCCAGTTTGGCAAGGATCAGTCCGGTCTGTTCCGCTTGTGAACCGGATCCGACATCGAGATTATAATCCGGCGCGGGGATCTCCATATCCCGGAAAAATACTTCGTTCATCTCGATATCATAGTGCTGACCGCTGTGGATAATGATCTCGGAGAAGCGCTTTCTGATCTCGCGGGAGAGGGGGGCGAGCTTGACGAATTGGGGACGGGCACCGACGATTTGAACTACTTTCATTTGGTTTCTTCCTGGGTTCTCGCAGATTTACGCAGATCTTGAAAAGACGCAGATCGGCGCAAGGAATGAATGGAGTAACTACTAGGATTAGAGTTGGTTAACATATCTATGTATGTTCTTATCAAGTTCGGTTGTATTGAAGTTAACCAGATAACCAAGTTTCAGTCCCGATAGCCTTAAATAAGTGATCAATTGTTTATGGTGGATTGGCATTAGTGACTCGATGGATTTGATCTCAACAATCACTTTATCTTCTACCAACAAATCTATTCGATATGCACTATCAATTTGCTTTTCTTTATAGGTAAGGTTCAATGCGACTTGTGTCTTGGCATTGCATCCTGAAATAAGTTCCAAAAAAAGTGCTTTCTCATAAGTGCTTTCAAGTAATCCCGGTCCCAGTGTATTATAAACCGAAAAGCAGGCACCTCTTATCTTATAGCCAATCTCATTCTCAGTCACTTTAACCTCTCATCCTTATGGAATCTGCGCTATCTGCGTTCTATAAATCATCTGCGACAATCTGCGAGAACATCAATTACTCCGGGCATGTTTGAAGAGGATATTCCACAAGGCCTTCCAGAAATATTTCCAGTCGGTGGAGAAGGGCTTTTGCAGTTTGCTTTGGATGTATCGCCGTTCGGAATCGACAATCTCTTCAATGGTCTTTGGCATATCGGCATAGAATGGTGGCACGAGTCCCGGCTTGACTTTCATGCGGAGTTCTTGCAGGTCTTTGGGATAGAGGTTGAAGTAGTGTTCGCTGAGAGCACGGACACCCACCATACTCACATCCCCGCGGAAGAAATTGATGAATTGCGGTAATTCGTCGATCCACAGCTTGCGGAGGAAAGCACCCCACTTGGTGACCCGGAAATCGTCCTTGAACTTGCCACCCTCTTGCAAGGCGCTGGTTTTGAAGACATAATCTTGCAAGTATTCCGAATAGGGATGCATGGTGCGGAGCTTCTTGATATAGATCACCTTGCCGTCCTTACCGATGCGCTTCAGCCGGATAAGAGGACCGTAGGTAGGATTGGGATTGGTGCTGGGCGCGTGCACTTTCCTGAGAATGAAATGCATCAGCCCGTCTATCTCACGCTTGTGGATCAGTTCAAAGCCGCAATAGTAGAAACGACCCAACATCTCGGTCTCGGATAGGGCACGGTTTCTGCCTTTGGTCAGGGCAAAATACCAGCCCTGCAAGATGGGCAACTTGGGGAATACCCGCCGGATAACGAAATCCATACCATAGAGAAAAACCCCGAGATATGGAGTATAACGGCGGAAAAAGTGATTGCGCCGCTCAGTGGTCGTCTGTCCGCGACAAATGAACACTCCTCCCGGCATCAGCATTTCATTTACCCGAATAAAATAAAGATTTAGCCGCCGGAGATCATTGATGCGATGGAGGTTGATAAATATCTGGCGGCTGTTTTCCGGCTCGTTCTTAATATTGTAGTAGGTCTCGCTATTGAGGATGTATGTCTTTGAAGCCTGGAATCGGGTTAGATCGATGTAATCAATGATGAAATCAAAGAGCGCTTCATCGTCCTGTAGATGTTTGCGCCATAAGGGAACCAGCACAGCATCCTCCTCCGTATCGTTGGAGAATGGTGGTATGTATGCGCCATTGCTGAGGACGGGCACCTGCTTGTCCCCGTCCAGGATATTACGGGGCATCTGCTGGTCTTCCAGAGCATCGGAACGCGTGACCAGGCGGGTGGAGGCATAACTGGCGTTTTCCCGGTTAAACCGGAAGGCATAATAGATGCCGGTGAAGAGAAACAACTCAATGACGGAAACGCCGAGGATCGTGCTGAACACGACGTAGCGCGAATAATGGAACTTGCCAAAAAAGATCAATCCCAAGATGATCGCCACTGCAGTTGTGTTGCACAAAAAAAGACGGCGGACATACTCAAATCCGGAACACAGCGTCTTGAACGAGTATTTTCCGCCTATTATGGATGTAAAGATCCAGATGGTGGTAAAGGGGATCAGTGATCTGCTGTAACGTGCCAGGATCCTCACTGTGCCCGTACTGATCTTGGCAATAAAGAGGAAGGCAAAAACCACGATCAGGATATCGAGGAGAAGCAGCGTGTATTGGGTTATCTTATGTTTCATTCGTTGATCACCGCATCATCAGGAACCGACGGACGCCGATCCCTTGTCCTTGAGATTTCAATGATGCCTACGACCGTAAAACCAAAGATCACTCCTGCCAGATTGTAAAACAGATCCTGGGGATTGAATGTGCGATATGGTAAAAAATGCTGGATATACTCAAAGCCAGTGGCGCAAATGCCTGACACCACGAAAGCATTGAGCAACTGATTGCTTGTGAATAGGGTGCCGCCATGATAGCGTATGCAGCGATAGACAAGGGGTAAAATCAGGAATGCCAGGAAATGGGTCAGATAATCAAAGCGGAAACCGGCGCGGGTCTCTTTATCTACTAAAGTACCCTTCGTGGGGATGACATTAAGGATCAGCAAGAGCAGGAGCCAGAGCCAAAATATCAACCGTGATGGCGATGGTTTAACTTGGTTTGACTGTATCAAAACAACACCAAATCACGAAATTATCCATAAAACTCGATCGTCCGCTTGAGTCCTTCGATGAAATCCATTCTGACGCCATAACCCAATATACGTCTTGCTTTATCAATATCCGCTAACGAGTGTTTGACATCGCCGGGACGTTCTGGTTCAAAATAGGGCTCGATCTCCTTTCCCAATATGTTGTTGATCATTGTGACCAATTCAATCAGGGTAAAACGCTCTCCACAGGCAATATTGATCACTTCGCCGGGCGCTTTCTCCGCAAAACAAGCCAGAATATTGGCATCTACGTTATTTTCCACGAAGGTAAAATCGCGTGATTGTGATCCGTCACCATAGATAACCGGTCTTTTACCATTCTTGATCAATTTGATGAACTTAGGGATCACCGCGCTGTATTGCGAGGTCGGATCTTGATTAGTACCGAAGACATTGAAATAGCGGAGTGATACCGTTTCCAGACCATACAGATCATAGAATATCTGGCAATATCGCTCTTGGGCATATTTGGTCAGAGCATAGGGCGACATCGGATTGACCGGCATCGTCTCCACTTTGGGCAATATCTCGCTATTTCCGTAGATCGACGAGGATGAAGCGCAAACAACGCGTTTGACCCTGAATTCCTTGGCGGCTTCCAAGACATTCAATGTCCCGAGAATATTCACGTCATTGGAAGTGATGGGATCATTGATGGATCTGGGTACTGAGGGCAAAGCGCCTTGATGCAGAACAAAATCCATTCCTTTGACAGCATCACGGACAATGTGAAAACTACGCAGATCACCTTCTATCATCGTCAGGTTCGGGTTTTTCATTAGGGGCAGGATGTTTTCCCGCTTACCCGTGGCAAAATTGTCCAATACGCGAACATCATGCCCTTGATTCAACAGCCGACAGACAATATTGCTTCCGATAAATCCGGCTCCGCCAGTTACAAGAAATCTCATTTTCTATCCTTTACTCATCTGATGAATGCTCTTCAGAATCCGTATTCTTTTTTACGCTTTGTCATGATACGATCGAATTCCTTTTCTGAGTAGTTCTTCCTTACCTTTTCCGCTATGTCTTTTTTTACGGTCGCCGGTGCACCAGCAGCCATGACAAAGGGTGGGATCGATTTTGTTACCACGCTTCCTGAAGCGACAATCGAACCCTGACCAATCGTCACACCAGGATGGATGACCACATTAATGGCAAGCCATACGTTTTTTCCGATCACCACGGGAGCGACAAATGACTCGGTAGCATCGCTGTAATACTCATCAGGAATAGAATGGGCGATGATATACGTCTGTCCCGAAATGCATGCTCCATCTTCTATACTGACGAAATATGGATATACGTCATCAATGGTCACCAACGGACCCAGATGGACTCCCTTACCGATTTTCACACCTCTCATCCGCTGCATTTTGATCCGCACCCCATTGTAAGGCATGATCCGGGATATCACCTGCAGCCAATGATCCTTTGATCTATCCCAAAGAAAGCGTAATTGGGCCAAGTACCCCTTATAGCCATGAACCTTAGTGGCATGGGCAAGGGCGGGGAAGAATGAACGGGTCTTGTGAAAAGGCATGTTATGCTTTTCTATCTTGAGTAGCGGTTTCATATCATTTATACCTTTTTTGTCTCAATCAGATGCCTCACGTAGTCAGACATTGTGCTGAAACCGTATCTTCTCTGGCTAAAGTGCTTTATGACCGATTCATAGAGGGGAACAGCAGCGGCGCCCAAATTCCTGATCTTGAGTTTTGATCGGAGAAAGTCTTTGAGGATGTAGTCCACCAGGTTATCCGAACGGCGCGCGATGACCCGGACTTCGTTACTCTCATCGATAAATTCATTGGGGTGAACGACCATGACCACTGGCTTATTATAAATCCTGGCCTCAAACTCAGATATCAATTGCTGGATGGGGGTTGACCACGGAAAGATACGCATGGTGGTGCCGACAAAGGGCATCAGGATCCCGGAAATGGGAACTTCAACCAAGGGGCTGTTTCCCCTAGCATAAATATTATTCATTTTCGTCCTGTAGGGCATCCTCCTGGCAGTGAGAAACTTCAGTTTCTGCTTGCTGCCAAAAGACATAAAGAAGTCGAATCTTTGCGGTGCGATCGAACTGTCGATCCGGAAACCGGTCTCGATCAGGGCACGTGCGGTAAGATCGCTGACTCGCAGGGCAGGAGCCCTGAAAGATAGGACTTCCGTACCCGATACGTCCTCAAGTTGCTTTTTTGAGTAATCCAAATGTGCCTTCTGTTTCTGAAAAGGCATTACATCAAAGCCATTTTCAGTAATATGCGACTTACCGTGAGATCCCACCTCATGACCGTCATGCAGTATCATGCGCACCACATCTGGATATAGATCCACAATGTAACCCGTAAAGAAGAAAGTGGATTTGACATTATACTTACGGTAGAGATCCAGGAGTATGGGCATTCCCTCTTTGAGTACTTTTTCACCTGTTGCATCCCTCAAATCGTTGAACCATAAAGACATCGTTTCCACGTCGTTCGTCAGCAACGCATATCTATCCATCATTCTTTATTCCTCCCAACAGGCCTGGTAACAGGAGAGACCCTTACATTTCTGTAGTGCTTTTTATAGGCGTTGTATCCCGTAAATACGGCTTTTCTTAGTAACCACCCCCTATAAGTGAGCGCCCATAACTCCGGATGTATCGTGAACATAATCTGGTCAGGCAAGGCATCTATCTTGTGTATAATATCCCATGTTGATTTGAAATCCATTCCTATATTGGATTTCACTTTGTCTCTGACAGCGACCCCTGAGTCATTCCAACTCTGTGATGTGTCGGAGAGATATAGAACGCGGTTAAAATCGAGACTGATGTATGGTTCTGCGATCAAATTGTAATCCTCCAGATTGGCATGTTTCCAGATATCTCTGTTGTCATGGGGCGAGCCGGATCTGCCATGCATGCACACTGTTTCAACCGGATAGACCCGTCTGAACTTCTTGAGGTTTACATTAAACGAAGCAAGAGCGAGATCAACGTCACCACCCGCACTGGTAAGATCTTCGTAGTGATAACCGATCTCATGACCCGCTAAGGCGACCTGTTTCATTACAGTAGGGTCGAAGCAGTACTTGATTGTTCGGTAGTAATAGGTTCCCCTAACTCCCAAATTCTGCTCTAACCTGGAAAAAGTGCGGCTAAATCCCGCCCAGATATCGATATCATGACGAAGCAACACGACTCTCTTCTCCGGCCGGTAAATATAATCCCTTATCGTCTGGAAGGAATATCCCGCTGATTTGAGTTTTTTTATTAAGAGAATGAAGATATCAAAAGTGAAGTCTTTCACGGGTAAGTTACAACTACCGCAGTGGATCTTAATTAAGCCCGCTCCACTGCTTGTGGAGTTTCGCAGTTCCAAGGATCAGTTTCAGAACCCTGTGGGAAGTATTGCTAACCTGATATTCGGGGCAGATTCTATCACACCTGGCTTGCTCATCCATTGCTAAAGCAACAGAATCCAGCACTATATCGGTGTTGAAACCGCTGAGAATGATAGTCCCGGCATCAATTGCTTCCGGACGCTCCATGGAATTTCTGATGGTGATCGCTGGGAAACGGAGGATTGAACTCTCCTCACTGATCGTCCCACTATCCGATATCACACATAGAGCATTCATCTGCAGGAAGTTATAGTCACAGAACCCGAAGGGCTTGAGGAATTTGATTTGCGAGTCAGGGTTGATCGAATTGAGTGACTCAAGTCGCTTTCGGGTTCTTGGGTGTGTGCTGACTATCACCGGAAGGTTATACTTCTGTATCAACTGGTTCAGGACATCAATGATCTGATGCAGGTTTTCCGGATTGTCAACATTCTCTTCCCGATGTACAGATACCAGAAAGAACTGTTTTGTCTTAAGTTGCAATGCCTCCAAGACGTTGGATCTTTCAATCTTGTGTCGATAATAGGAAATGACCTCATTCATCGGAGAACCGGTCAGGTAAATGCGCCGGTGCGGTAAGCCCTCAGATATTAGATGTCGCCGGGAGTTTTCCGTATAGACGAGGTTAAAATCGGCGATATGATCAATCATTCGGCGATTGATCTCCTCCGGCACATTTTCGTCAAAACTGCGGTTACCGGCTTCCATGTGATAGATCGGGATGTGCCGGCGTTTTGCCATGATAGCGGCGATGCTGGCATTGGTATCGCCCAAGATCAGCATTGCATCCGGTTTTTCTTTATCCACGACATCTTCGATCTTGATAAGTGTCTCCCCCAAAACATGCCCCAAGGATGTTGTATTTACGTTCAAGACATAGTCAGGCTGACGTAATTCCAGATCTTCAAAGAATATCTGATTGAGTTCGTAATCGTAGTTCTGTCCCGTATGCACCAGGATATGGCGGGTGTACCGATCCAAAAGTGGCATCACTCTTGAGAGCCGGATGATCTCGGGTCTCGTACCGACAACAGTCATTACTTTTAACATTTAATTTCCTTTGCGATAACTACCACCAAGAACACCGAAAGTTCCGAGAAACATCAAACATAAATACGACTGGTAGCGGATTGCTATGTCGGCGTTCGATTTCATAACTGATAGCTAACTGTTAAACTTACAAATCCTTATCTGACAAACTAATTAAGACCGTTGAACAACTCAGAGAGTTGACTTAGAGCTATCCTCCCTGCTTGATAACCTTAGTATAACCTTAGTATAACCTTACGACCGTAAGGTTATACTAAGGTTATGAAGCAGGGAGAATGCAGGAGAAAGCACTATTCCGCTTAAATCCAAACCTTCTTGAGACCGTTAGATAACTCAGAGCGGTTGACTCAACGAGTAGCCAAACTATCTGACAGGCATAATCCCCAGAAGATCCGCAGTAGGGTTGTATGTACTCTCACGATCCGAAACGGTGGTTGAAACCACCGCCTAACATCCAATGACGCAGGGAGGCAGATGATATTGCTTTCTCACGATTTCATAATCTCAATATCCGGTGACCCCAACATGTGCAATGGTCTCTATTTGATAACTTTGGGTCGCATAACACACCTTTTTGTCTTCAACATTGCATCCTGAAGATAGCAACGGTGAACTCGGTGTTCTCGGTGGTAATCAAATTTCTTCATAGTAAGTATCGGGGTCACGTGGTTCATAGAACTCATTTATCCAAAATAGTGTCACCAGTTCTTCATCACCCATGTTCGTGATGTTGTGTGTAAACCACACTGGTATATCCACATACGCTGGTTGTGATCCGTCGATCTGATAGTCGATGATCTGATCTGTCCCCAATTTTCTCAGTTTGATGGATGCCTTGCCCTTGATCACGGCAAATCGTTCAACTTTTCGGATATGGAAGTGGTTGCCCCTCGTAATGCCCGGTTTGGTCGTCGAATAGGACGATTGCCCACCGGATCTGTATTTCATCACCTCCACAAATACGCCGCGATCATCGCTATTCACTTTGAAGGGTCGGGGGAAAAATGACACTGGCAGATAGGAACGGAAAGTATTGAACAGACATACGTCAAAATAATCTCTGAGATCAGGAAAAACACCCATTTCTACATACTCGCCATGAAATCCAAGTAACTTAGCCAATAAATCCGACACCTTACAAACCGCTTGATGTTCAACCTGGATAAGCCGTTCCGGCTTGTTCAATTGATAATTGATAATTGAGAATTGAGAATTACTTTCGGTGTTTTCGGTGTCCCCGGTGGTTGTCCTTTCGGTCATAAATCTGTATTGATCCGTTTTATCCGTCACATCGGTGTAACTATCAATTAAACAAATGATCCGTTGCACCAGATCACCCACATAGATCAACTTCAGTTCGGCATCCACTTCTATTTTTGGTTCTTCTCCAATCACTATCTGGTGAGAGAAGGTCGATATCACGGAATTGTAATACGGCACCCCAAAGGGACCGAAGACATTGGGGATGATCAATCCGCTGAAACTTGCACCCGTTCTATCCGCCCACTGATTAAATAGTTCTCTGCCTTCCCTTTTCGACCTGCCATAGAGGTTGTCCCTTTCCTCTTGCAATGAAGAACTCAATATGACATACGGTGAAACCTTATTCCTATCCATTGATGCTATCAGCTTGCGAACCAATTCGATATTTGTCTTGTAGAGAACTTCTGGCTCAGCGTGACGGTTGACGGCTGCCAGATGCACGATCACATCGCACTTACGAACAAAATCATCCAGTAATCCCTCCGAATAGAAGAAACCGTCTTCAAAGGAAATTCTTGCAAAACGATCTCCGGACAAGCCGAGGGTGTTGTACAGGTGAGTGCCGATAAATCCTGCCTGTCCGGTAATACCAATTCTCTTTTTCATGTTGTTTTAACCACCGAGAACACCGAAAGCACCGAGAAAACCGTCATAGTACTTTCCTAACAAACTCTAGTTTATAGTTACTGCCAAAATTGATAATGTAACCTATTTTGTACTTTGACGTATGTAGATATTGAATCAATTGAGCCTCATGCACAGGGATTATTTTTGAACACGCTTTGAGTTCAAGAATTACTTTATCCTCGACAACAATATCAAGTATGTAGTCCCCGATAACATGATTCTTGAATACCACGTGAATTGGAACTTGGTTTCTCGTTTTGAGTCCTGCTTCTGAAAGCTCTATCAGCATGGCTTTTTCGTAAAGTTTCTCCATGTAAACGGATCCAAGTTGCTTATGAACTTCAATGGCACAACCAATTATCTTATCGCTCAAGTCCTTTTCGAAAATCATTTTCGGTGTTCTCAGTGTCCTCGGTGGTGTCAGATAAATATTCTCAGTTGGAACCCAGTTCGTCTCTCACATACTGAAGAGATAGCAGTTTCTCCTTAATCTCCGGGATGCTGAGGCGGTACGTATTTTCTGATGTGTATTCCTCGATTTCAGTGACCTTAGCTTCACCATTGCTGAAGTATTTGTCATAGTTCAGGTCACGTGTATCAGCGGGAATCCGAAAGTAACCCGGGAGGTCAACTGCCTTTGCCATTTCTTCCCGGTTGATCAGCGTCTCGTGTTTCTTTTCTCCATGCCGGGTACCAATGATGCGGATTTCAGTATTGGCATGAAATAGTTCGATAAGTGCCTGTGCCAGGTCTTGGATCGTGGATGCCGGCGATTTTTGGACAAAGATGTCACCCTGCACTCCATTCTGATAGGCATACACAACCAATTCCACCGCTTCTTCCAGCGACATCAGATACCTCGTCATGTCGGGATCGGTGATAGTAATGGGCTTACCTGCCTTGATCTGTTCGATAAAAAGCGGTATGACCGAACCACGTGATGCCATTACGTTGCCATAACGCGTCCCACAGAGGACAGTCCCATTATCTGGCTGCTGCCGGGAATAAGCCACCATTACCTTTTCCATCAGCGCTTTGGACATACCCATGGCATTGATCGGATAGACCGCCTTATCGGTGGAAAGAACGATTACTTTGCTGATTTGATTGGCAATGGCAGCCCTGATCACATTCTCGGCACCGAGGATATTGGTCTTGACCGCCTGCACCGGAAAGAACTCACAGGATGGCACTTGCTTCAGGGCTGCGGCATGAAACGCATAGTCCACCCCTTGCATGGCATTGAACACGCTGTCATAATCACGGACGTCACCCAAATGGAACTTGATCTTGTCATTCCGGTAATCTTTGCGCATATCATCCTGTTTTTTCTCGTCCCGGCTGAATATCCGGATCTCTTTTACTCCGGTATCCAGAAAACGATTGAGCACGGTATTGCCAAAAGAGCCGGTGCCGCCGGTGATCATTATAATCTTGTTGTTAAACATTTTTCTTCCTCTATCTCTTGCATGAGTGTCATGTCCTTATTGGGAGTTGATTTCTTGGCATCAGAGCATTACCGGAACTGATCAAAATCCACTTTCCCTTGCTTGGTCTGAACCAGGGAACCGGGAGCATTCTCCAGGAGCCAAGCCCAGTATGCCGTCACATCGATCTTATCTGCCAACAGAATACGCCGTCTTTGGCTCCATTCTTCTTTCAAGTCGGGGCGGTGTAACATCTCCTTGATCTTGGCGAGCATCCAATCATAATGGCGTGGCAAAAAACTAAAGGCAAGCCCATAGCGCTTTTCCACTTCCTCGATCACCGTCAGTTTGCCGGCAAAGGTATTGCAACGAAAGGCGGGAGTGCCCAGGATCGCCGCTTCGGTGGTCATTGTCTGGCTGTCGCAGATCAGCATTGTGGCATAAGACATCAGCGAATGGATCTTGTGTGGTTCGATAGGCAGGGCATACCGCTCAAACTCAGCGTCAATGACCTCGGAAGTGATAAACACCCGTCCATACTCGGAGAGTAGATTGACCAATTCCCGTTTCTGGATTTTGGACAGCCCGTGCATCCCGATATCATGATGTGCCTTAAACGCCGTAAAACGCAGGACAAAGAAGATCTCTCCCTCTTTGATGCCGCATTGCGTCAAGACCTCCGGGTCAGGAGTAAATCGCTTGGGGTGTAGGTATGCCAGTTCCTGGTATCCAGGATAACAGATCTGCTTGTTGTGTTTCTGGAATGCCAAGGCATCGGGAGTCATCAGATAATCGGCAAAGGGATAGACAAACTTCACCGCCAGCGGCAACACCGCCAGATCGCTATCGGTCGTAGCAATGGAAATCGCTTTGGTCAGGAGTGCGGCATGGACGTTTGATGCCGAAGAGCCCAGAGTAATGTCGATATCGTGTTCTTTCAGCAGATGGTAGCATTGCCAGTCATATTTGATCTGGGTGGTCGCCTTGCTCAGGAGACCGTCTTTTTTCGTTCCGTAACTGACGAATGGTATGCCATATGCCGCCAAGAGACGCCTGATGACCGGAACTTCCTTTGCAGTATAGATGATCTTGTGCCGCGCTCCGAGGATAGGATATAGATTGCGAAAATAATGCACCTGAGCCGGGTGGTTGATGTCGATGAGGTAATTCATGGATTAGTTCCGTAACCCGGCAGCAGATATCCGGTTATGGGCATAGGGCCGATAGATTACCACCGTTTTCAGTAGATCATAATTGGGATTCTGAGGATCTTCGTCATTACGGTCATATATCTTCTGCTCGATTTCGGAAGCTGATGTTGTGAACCAGAAATTATTGGTGGCGATCATTTCCCTGATGCCCGTCCCTCCAAAGGTGCCCTTGCTGATTATCCCATACTCTGTGCAGTCAAGATTGTTGTATCGAGCCGTGAATGTCGCGGCATTTTGATAACTATGTATCCCCGTCACGGCTGTTATATCGTTGTAATATGCCTCGATCGTCCCGGCAAAATTGGTTATGGCAGTAATTGAATTTGGGAATGCATTGTATTCGATCGTTGTTACTGATGACGTCCCGCTATGCACGTCCCGTACGCTGTTGTTTTTAAAATAGTTATTCTTGACCAAACCCGGATGGCAACCTGTCAGAGTCATGCCAATTGCATTGTCATAAAACACAGATCTTTCGATAGTGATATTCTGCACAAACTCCCCATAAAGAGCACCGAGTGATGAATCGGTGGATTTGCTAAATACACATTTTGAAATATTGATATTCTGTGTATTGGATAGTATAAGCGATTGGTAGAAACCCTCAAATACCGAGTTCAATATACTAATCCTTCCGCAGTTCGTCACCCTTATTCCATACATGCTATCTCTAATTCTGAGACCTTGCAGGATTTGATCGGATATGCCTACAATGTTAATCTGGTTAAACCTGCCAACTTCCGTTTGAGAATGACTGTATGTCTTATCTGATGACATAAATCTGACGGTTGCGTTATCGATGACATTTATACCGCCATAGATACTTAAACTGGAGTTTGGTGCTAACATAATTGTATGGTTTCCGTGGGCGCTTAGTTTTTGGTCCGGTAGTACTATCATATCGCTTGTTGCACGGTACACAACTCCATCGATCATCTGATAATCTGAGCTTAACTGCAGTGGCAGATCGATAACCGGTGGCACGTGTATCGTCAGTCCATTGATGTCATCCTGCACATTCACATCTAACAAGTACTTAAATCCCCAGTCTTCTCTGTAAGCAACAATATTGTATCTCCCCTCGGATAGTTTTTTAATAGTGAATTGTCCATCAGCCGCAGTTTGTGTAGTGGCATGGGGAATCCCCAAGCGATGGTCGAAAACTACACTCTGATCAAAGACAACCCCATGATTGGGATGCGATGCATTCAGATCAGCCATCACCGGATCGATCGCTACCGTCCGGTAAGCGAGCACGGTCACATTGGCAAAATCTCTCGGCACTTCAATTCCATACTTCTCCAGGGGGATCAGTTCCACCCTGCCTTTGATGCTGTAGGTCCTATCACCTGAATCGCAGCCGGTAAAAAGGAACAACATGCTGATAAAGATTAGCAGGATGAGAAGATAAATCGTTCTTGTATTATTCATCGCAAAACTCCTTTATCACTTTGGCAGGACATCCCACTGCCACACAGTATTCCGGGATATCCCTGGTCACCACTGACCCTGCTCCGATCACTGCCCCCTTGCCGATGGTCACACCCGGCATGATGATCGCACCAATCCCGATATGAGCCCCTTCTCTGATGATTATTTTCCCTTTCTTAAAGGGTTGATCGCCGATCCACTTGCCCCTGCCATAAGCAGTTAGATCCCTCTGATGGGTAAGGAGCATGCAGCCGGTAGTTAGAAACACGTTGTCCTCAATATACACCATATGCGGCGAATCATCGTCAATATGCACATCCAGCCCAATCAGAACGTTTTTGCCGATATGCACTCCCCTCAATCGGTGAAAAAACACTCTGACCACGCCCGGAAAACAATGCCTGGCAAAATGATGCATGAGCCGCTTCCAAAGTCCCTCGATTATCTGCATCGGCGTCCTACTTTTCATTGTCAATCCTTTTCCAATATAGCATAATGACATTTGTCCACTCTTCCCTGGCTCTAAGGAAGGAATGACGGGCTACTATGTGATCTCTGGCACCGCGTCTGATATGATCCAAAGAATCCCGTTTCTCCAGGACATAGCGCATAAGTTCGGTCAATTGATCAATGCTGGACGTATCAAAACCCAATCCTGTCTCGCCATGTTTGATCAGATCCCCCATATTGTTCACCATCGGTGCAATACAGATCAATCCGCAACTCATGGCTTCCATCATGGCGCAAGGCAAGCCTTCGCTGTCGGACATCATAACGAAGGCGTGCGCACTATTGAGCCAGTCCCGGATATTGCTCTGCAAGCCTACGAAATCCAAGGTGTTATGAACCCCATATTTTTCTGCCATTTTCTTGAGGGGCTGCATCAGATGCCCATCGCCCACCAGACAGATACGCAACTGGGGAAAGTCCTGGATCAAAGCGGCGGTTGCTATGATGAGTTTGTCTATCCGCTTCACCTCCGATAGCCGTCCCACAAAGACAAAATCATATTTGCGGGGCTGCTCCACCGGTATCATATAGTCCGTATCGATCGTGCTGTGTAAAACTCTTATCCGCTCGGGCGGGATACCCTGCGATATCCAGAATTTCAGCGTCTGGGTACCGGGGACATTGAAACTGAGCGCATTGCGGAGGATATGCCGCATTAACCATCCACGGATGGGTTTGGCGCCAAGCGCTTGAATGTCGGTACCCGTCTGTCCCAATATGTATGGCTTTCCCGTGAGTTTCCCCACGATCCAGGCAAAGTAAAAATGCGGCAGATAATGATATGCCAGGATCAGATCCGCTTTGTGCCTTTTCACCTCCTGCATCAGGACAAATGGCGCAATGATGATATTGAAAAGGGGATTGCGACACCAGTGCGGGAGGATGCGGTATGATAACTTGGGAATATCCGGACCCTTGTCCTTGCGCACGACGATGATCCTGCCGATCTGATCCATTTGCACCATGGGCTCGAACTTGGCTTCAAACGTTCCATGTCCCATTCGGGCGGTACAGACGATGGTCAGTGGTTTCGGTTTCATGGCTTTTCCAACAGCGAGATCACGTATTTGAATTTGCCGGATTTGGTCAGCGGGATCTCATCCACCCGGTCAATGCCAAAGCGGACGCCTTCTCCCAAGTGGTGGGTCATGATCGTATGGATATGCTGCAAATCACTTTCCGTCAAGGTCGGTTTGGCTATGATCTTGAGCCGGATCTCATCCGGTGCCGTGTGCCACAATTGAAATTTCTCAATCCGATCCGCCCAATCGGCAAAGGGGATGGCGATACCATTCAGAGTTCTCCCATTGGGCAGGACGAGCAGATCCGACGTGCGCCCGACGATCTTGTCCAATACCGGCAGGGATCTGCCGCAGGGACACCTTTGCGCGCCGACCATCGCCATATCACCCGGCTTGTAACGGATCAAGGGCATGGCAAAATCATGCAGCGAGGTCAGCACGATCTCACCCTCCTCCCCCGGCAGGCAATCCTTGCCTTGGGCATTGATCACTTCCAGGATCGAGGTCTCGACGTTCGTGTGATAACCCCTGGCAAGTTCGCATTGATTGGCGCCGCCCATTCCGTCGCCACAGCCGTAAGCATCTATGTGCTTTGTTCCAAATGTCGCTTCGATCTGCTGACGTTGATAGCCGTGCAAGAGCTCCGCGGAGGTAAAAGTGGCCGTCAAAGGCGAGTTCCCATGTGTTTCATGGATATACTTGGCAAAGGTATAGACCGCTGAGGGAAAGCCGCGCAGGAACCTGATCCTCTGCCTTAACATCAGTTGATAATACGACTCCATCGCTTCCGGGGACAGATGCACCACCGGCAGATCCACGTAATTGTGCAGCCATTTCCAGATCTTACTTTTCAGGGATGGCTTTGCTCTGGCAAGCATGGAACCGCCCTTGAGCGTGGCGATCCGGTCTGCGCCAAAGCGGTATCCGCCCCAACTGAAAGTCCGGATCTTGGTCGCCCAATTCAGACCCCAGCTATGGACATCGTTGTAATACTGAAAGGTCACACCGGTCGTCCCGCTGGTTACCCGGTGCATGGGTTTGTATTGGGCGGAATCAGTGGCGATTATATCGTCCCAACATGGGTTTATGTCCTGCTTGCCGATGGTGGGAAGCTTTTTCAGATCACTCAGATCCCGGATGTCCGATGGAGTCAAACCCCGCTCTTCCATTATCCGCCGGTAAAACCTCGTATTGGCATAGGCATGAGCGATCATTTCCCGCATCCGCCGGGTCTGATAATCAATGATCTGATCCTGATTCCAGTATTGGTTTTCCATGACGAACTTCACCATGCGGTTCATGTCAAACCCGTGTTTCCTGCCCAGAAGCATAAAAGTCAGTGAACTGCGGTTCATGCTATCTCGTTTTGTTCCTTTTTCCCTTTACCTACCCTTATCCTCCTTGCTTGATAACCTTAGTATAACCTTAGTATAACCTTACGACCGTAAGGTTATACTAAGGTTATCAAGCAGGGAGGACGCAGGAAAACTGGTCACTTATAAGGATTTTTGCTACTTTATCATTTTGATGGATTCTGATGTGAAGTAATCATGATACAACCATCATCTTCGCTGCGCCAAAAAAAATGCGGTGGAATTAAGGACATGATGCGAACCCGTGAACCTTAGGAACAGCGACAGAGCAGATCTGGACATTTGGGATATGATGGCAACAGGTGAATGTGATCCCCGACGGCTTGATGTATCGGTACTGACCGTGCGAACCACATCAAATCCGGCAAAGTGCAATTGCTCTTTAACTTGACCAATGGTATATTCTGTAATATGATGCGGGCTGATCAGCAAGGGCTTGCCGCGTAATTCCCGGATCAGATTGGAAAACCGATATCTGCTGGGCGTGGATATGATCAAGTGTCCGCTCGGTTTGAGTACCCGTTTGGCATTCATCAGCAGACCGATGGGATCGGTCAGGTGTTCCCAAATGTTATTCATTATGAGGCAATCGAACTCATGCTCAGGATAGGGCAGATCATTGGCATCGGCCACGATATAGTCGATCCGGTCATCCATTGCCCGAGCCCGTTTTATGGCAGATAAAGAAATATCGACAGCCGACACAAGGCACTGGGGAAATGCCTGACGGATACTTGTAGTAATGTATCCTTGCCCGCAGCCAATATCCAGCAGACGGATCCTGTCCCGCGAGTTGCGCTGGATGACTTGCCCCAGCAGTAGTTTAGTATTGGCTATGCGGGCTTTCTGGAAAGGGCTGTCCAGATTGTCTTCAGTTCCAAAGGGATCGCCATGTAAATATTCATCACACGAAACTATCCTGGATGGATCGAGAAAAACGGGGCAACCATCTGGATGGATGGCGTAAAGGGAATTACTGGCACCTGAGATCCATTCCTCAAAGGTGCAGGCATCGCTTTGGGGATCTATGATTCTATTGTATCGGGAAGAAAAGTAATGCATTATCTTCGTGAAATTGTCAACAAAGGTGTGAATGTCTCAGAGCAGTTCATTGATCACGGGACGGTACTTTCCTGAAGCGGTATGGGGGATGTCTTCTTCCAGATTGAATTCCACCCGCATATCGCCCATTTTTTGACGGATCATCTGGATCAATGTCTCCTTGTCAGCATCGGTCAAGGGGTCTGAAACGGTGCGGAAGAGGATCAGATCCGGTTCTTTCTGAACGATCTGGAATTTGACGAAGTTGCGGTCAATGGCGATACTGGTATCAAATAGTAAATGCCAGAAATATGCCCAATGGAGGGTCTGTCCGTTGGCGCCGATCAGATAATCACAGGTTCTTCCCATTACTTGGGAGACCATTCTGCTCTTTCTGCCGCAGGGACACTCTTCATCCGAAAACACCGCCTGATCGGCGTTCCAATAGCGGATATATGGCATGGCGTAGTTATCAAGATCAGTGATAAGGAGTTCGTCTTGGTCATTTGATTCAAGGATGACCCGCTCCTCCGTAACATGTAAGCCCTTGTGAGCAGCACATTCATAGGCAATGCCGCCGATCTCCCCGCAGCCGTATTGATCGAATGAATCTGCCCCAAATACCCGCTTGAATATCTCCCTATGTTGGGGCATGATGGGTTCAGAGGTCGTCAAGATCGCTTTGATACTGAATTTCATCCCTCTGTCCTCGAGTTTGCGGGCAAGAGAATATAAAGCCTGGGGATAACTGCGGATGAGTTTGACATCTTTATGCTTAAGGGTATTGACTATATCGTCAAAAAGTTCGGATCGGGTGTCATAGGCATCATAGGAAACCGAATTACGAAGCAGATCAACGATCAATTTTGACCATTTTTCCTTCCGGGAATGTTTGATCACATGCCCGCCCCAGTAGTTCATCACCCGGTCTCCCGGGCGGATCCCCATCCAGTCATAGAACCTTTTATAGCTTCCCCAGACCGAGCTGCGGGTTTGGGCGTCATTGCGCTTGTACAGGATATTGCCGGTGGTTCCCCCGGTCTGGCTGGTCTTGATGCCCTTGATCTGGTGTTCATTCCGGGGCGTGAACCGGTCGTATTCCGCTTTGATCTGCTCCTTGGTCATGATGGGGAACTCCTGAAGTATGGAAAGATCCTTGACATCATTCGGATGAATGCCTTTGCCGATCATCAGATCCCGATAGTACGGAGTATGTGCATAACAATGCATGAGCAAGCGTTTGAGTTTGTGCGTTTGAAATGCTCTCATTTCATCCGGTGAATACCACTGGGTTTGATTATATAACTGATAACACTTCTCTATTTGTTTTCCACTAATTAGATCAATGAGTTTTGTAGTATCCATCATGTCGCTGATCCTCTACGAGGTTATCATTGATTGGAAAAATTCGTTTAGCCGCCTGCCTTGGAGTTGAGCGTTGAAATGACGATTGCAGACATCCAATCCTCCCTGCCTGACATGTTGCATAAGATCATAATTTACAATCCCCTGCTCAAGCTTATCGGCAAAATTCTGTACATCACCCGGTTTCGCCATCAATGCCGATATGCCATCCTGGAGATAACTGCCAATCTCACCCACATCGGTAACAACAACCATATTGCCTGTAGCAAGATACTCACCCAGCTTGGTGGGAAATCCGCCTTCGGCTTGAATCCCCCGGGGACGGGCAAGGGCAAGTATCTTTGACTTGATAAGTAATGGCGGAACATCATCCCGATGTATGTTGCCCATGGTGATTATGCGTCCCGTCAAAGCGTTGTTCTGGGCTTTGCTGATGATCTCTTTGTCATAGCCGCTATCACCGATGATGATCAAACGCCAGTCAGGAAATTTATCCGCTATCGAGACGAACGCATCGACCAATACGCCGACGCCATCCTTGTGGTAGCTTTTATTGCCGATATAGGTAATGCTATTCTCTCTTTCTGCATCAATCCCAAAACGGCGTGCATCGACCGTCATGGGCAGGTGAATGATCCTGATGCCCTTTTTACCATATCGGTGGTGATACTTTTGCAAAGCACTCGTCATAGCGATCACACCATCAAACATCCGGTAATAAAGGCACTGGTACAGAGGTTTATAGATGATGTTACTCGATTTTCTCCTGATAATGAACCAAGGATATTCGCTATTCTCCAGGACAAACTCGGTCTTGGACATCCGGCTCAGGAGATAGACCAAAGGGATCAATGAACTTCTGGCTTGGGCCAGTATTATGATGTCCGTGTGTTTGAGGCGATTTTCCCGGGCGAGATGTGTTAGACAATTCAAATACCCATAGACCCAAGAGATCATGGTCATAAAATATGTCTTGGGCCGGTAAACGGAATAAGAAGTATATTTGTACCTTACGCCGTTTAGTGTTCCTGCCGCTTGGTTCTGGGGATTTTCCCGGTCTTCAGTAGGTTTATATACCAATACGCTTACGTCATTATCCAACGTAGCCAGCACTTCGAGATATGATCTGATCCGGTTGGTAAGGGCTGTACCGATCGGATATTGATGTCCGGTAATCAGGATTATTTTCACTATGCGCGGGATGATTCTTGTAAGATCTGCCGATAAAACCCGATGAATAGGTCAGCAATGTTTACATTTTGGCGTTCTTCCAAGAAAGACTCCCGTGCTTCCAACGCCACTGCTTTGGCCGTATCATAGTCATTCAGGATCCTTAGCATCTCTTCTGCCAACGCTTGCACATTACCCCGTTCAACCGTATTGATTCTTCGGTCCGTATGATTGAACAACTCATCTATGGCACCTACGGAATAAGACACTACGGGATTACCCAAGAGCAAGCTCTCGGTGATGGTGCCGGGTGAGATGTCGTTGAGCGAAGGAAGTACGCTGATCCGGGCTTGTCTGACGTAGTCGAACAATTCATCCCGGGTAGCAGTTCTTCCCGCGAAAGTAATGGCAGAGACCAGCTCGAGTTCATTTATCAATCTCAGGATTTCATGTTTGACGCTTGCGGAGATATCGCCGATGATCAGCAGATTGGCTCTTTCCATTTGGTTTCTGACCATCGCCAGCGCTTTAATGGCATCGAATATGCCTTTGTTATATTCTATCCTGCCAAAAAACACGCAATCCCACACTTTCTTGGTATCCGGATACAAGGGATAATCCTCCGGTTTGAATGGTGTGGGATACTTGTAGATTGACGCATGGTCATTGAAACCACGCACGATCGATCCTGCATAGTCCGAATTGACATTGAAATACTTGGCCGTGCTCAGGATTGCCCCTTCGATCTTTATTCTCTTTCGAGTCGGATTGGTCATGTTGACATTCGCCATGAAAATAAAGCCCTGGATGCCGATCAATATGGGATAACGGCGCCTGAGATCAAAATAAACTGATGAATACAAGGCATTTTCTGCCCCAATAATATGAATCAGATCTGGCTTGATCATGTTGACGAAATGTCGTATTATGAGGCGATTCAGGATATAGCTGCTGCGCGCATCCAGATTCCAGAGCCAGGGTTTTTTGATGATGGGCACTCGATGGTTGAAGTAATGGTAGTGAACCCCGTCAATCGTAAAATTACGTATCCAGGGAATAAATCGATTCGGGCTTATAATGTGGAGTTCTACTTCCCTGCGTCTTTCAAATTCGCTGATCCACATGGATATCCATGGCGCCTGTACGAACACTGGAAGACGAGCAGCACGACATATCTTCTCATTGCTGGAATTACAGATCCAGACGACTTTGAGGGGTTTCTGCCTATCCATCGTTCTATCGGAGATCTCCTGAACTTATGTCTCTGATCGGGGCTTTTCCCTGATAAGATGATAGGATAGAGGAACGATGACAAAGATGCCCAAATACATGAACCATCCAGTGATCACCTTCAGGATCCCCATGGAAATAAAGGTTAAAAGTGAAATGATGTAAAAATGCCTGTATTCTTTATTAAACACTTTGAGGTCGTTCTTGAATGCTTTTACCAGGAGCAGCAGCAAGGATCCGAATCCCAGTATTCCTGTGGCACCGAGGAGATACAACCAGTGCAAGTGGTACGCTTCCGGCGGAATTTCGTTTGGGGATCCGGTCAGGGGGCGCTTCAAGAAACCATCTATAATCCAGTATATCCTCTGCAGACGCAATTCCACCGTCGTCAGCCCCCGGAATTCGGTCTCCGCCTCCACCTCGATCCCTTCCTGAAGTGCCCTTTGAATATCGGTCACTCGTCGTTGGACAGCCTCGGAGGGAGTGATATTGCCGACAAAACTCAGCGACCTGTCGATCACGCCTTCGGGGGTAAAGACGATCATCAGGATGATGATCGCTGATGTCGCAATCACCCCCATACCGCGCCTCAGCATGGTCCCGCTATAGATCGAAACCAATAGCGCGATCGAGGCCAACAGCAGGGGGGTCGCTATGGAGCTGAAATAAACCGCGAGGATCATTAACATGACCAATCCGAGATACATTGCCTTGTTCAGTGTTCCGGATGACTTGCGATACAGGTAATATACGACTGGCAATAAATATGGCAATCCGGAGAAGAACCCGTAATTTGAAATGCCGATACGGGTAAAAAAAGTGGCTTCTTCGGGTGCAACGTCACCGCCGCCACCGACAATCGCTCTTACTGCTAAAGGAAATCTGATCAGGCCGATGATATTCAGAACGCAGGTAAAGGCAATGAAGATCAGGGTGAAGCGTAGTATGAACCGCAGAGATTCCTTGGGCAAGTAGTACATCAGGATCTCATGCAACAATACGGACAGGGCGATCGGCAATACCCACCTCTCCAGCCACCAAAAGCTGAATAGGTTATGGATATAGGATTGGATCATTGTAACGATAATGAACAGGTACAGGTATTGCATCGTCCTCGTGGTGAGGATCGCGGCGCGTACCATCAGGATCCGGATGATCAATAAACCCATCCAGAGATACAGGCTCAATGGTCCGATCCCAAGAATTCTAATGTCCAGGTTAAACGCCACAACACGGGAGATCATCGCCTGGATGATCACGATCACGATCGCTACCAATATTCTATCTTTTATCATAATTCACCGATCATGGAGCTGCCACAGCAAGGCAGTCCATTAGTAAACCTCCATCGGTTTACGTGATAGGATCACTGATCCCATAGCGGTATCTCAGCGTAAGGTGCTTAAACCCGTCCGCTCTTCCCTGTAACCGGTCAGACCATTGACGAACGATTTCATCGTACTCGGCAGGATTGTGGATGCACTTGCCGGTGTAAAACATCGATTCCGTATTGACGCTGAACGCCTTTTTGTATTTATAGGTCGAATCATCTCTGCTCATCCCTCCGCCCATGCACAAATGCTGGAATCCTCTGGCTATCAGCGCTTTGATCCCAGCGTCCCTTAAAAACCTATTGGGCTTGGTGAAATAGTACTCTTCCAAAGTGCCAGAGAGAAAGCCATAGGCATTGATCCCGTTGTGCAGATACATGTCCGCCGATATTGGCTTGCCCTCGTAGAATGCAAATCCGATGAACAGATTATCGGCAAGTTTGTCTCTCAATGACTGATAGAACTGGTCGGAAAAGAGGTAGAAACTGCTGGCATTTCTCCGCTGCATCGTATGGAGATATAGTGACTGGAAGATATCAAATTGGGCGGTAGTGATCTCAGAGCCAAAGTAGGCGCTGAAGGTAAGACCATATTGCCCGGCTTTTCTGATCGAGGTTCTTACGTCTCTGTGATAGGCGTGTTTCCAGATTTCCTCGTAGGAATTGAGATATAGCAGGACATTATCCAACGCTTCGATGGGCGGTGCCCAAACGCAGCGGTTCTCATTTTGCAGCACTGGATTATAGCGGATAAACTCAGCCACGACATATTGCTCTCGGCACCATTGCCGCCAGGCATCGGACAGACCTTGAAGAAAGGATCGATCATCGCTGGTGGAAACGACGCCATTGTATCCGTAAGCACCCTGAATGTCGTAATAATCCCGATCCAACTTATAGCCGAGGTCATTGATTCTCCCCAGAAGAAAAGGATACAACGCTACATCATTGCCACTCCTGAAGACAAAGCAGCGGGCTTTGTTATTGCCCGTCTCTTCATATAATCGGACGTATTCCGGTAAAAAATACACATCCTGCTGCTCGTAAGGCAACAGGGATAGATAATGTTTCCACTTTTCCCGGTCTTCCCAACCAAGAATTTCAAAATCTGGCATCCCCTGAACCACCCTATTCCGTTGACAGGTCATACTGCTCAAGAAGTGTCTCAAATTCATCGCGCAGGATGGATAGCATGATCATGTTTTCGAATCTGCCATCGACATAGGAAGCCCGGCGCAGGACGCCTTCCTGTTTATACCCGCATTTCTCATGCATCCTCAGCGATCCGGAGTTATCCTCGTGAACCTGGGCCCCGATACGCTCCAAGCCTTTGTCGTGGAAGGCATGCTTAAGGATAAGGACAAGGGCGTCGGTGGCATAGCCCTTGCCCCAGTGTTCCTTGGCGCCAATAAAGATGGCAGTGCACCCGGAACGGTTCAACCAATCGATGCCGCTCAGAAAGACGCAACCGATGAATTCGTCCGTGTCCTTGAGACAGATGGCACAACTGACGCTGTTTTTGTCAAAGATCTTGTCCTCGATCCATTTCTTCTCATTGAGGGTGGAGGTAAAGCGACGGGTACCGCTGAAGCAGTGGCCGATCTCCTCGTCATTGCGCCACTTGTGCAGGAGTTGATAATCCTCCGGCTCCAAAGCCCGCAGATAAACTCTGATTTTCTTCTTCATCATAACCTCACGCTACTTGGAATATTGACCAGTCGTGCCGCCATGTCCTCAGCATTATCCAAATTACCGCAAATGGCGGAATCAAACATCTGTAATTTATTCATCAGGATCCATGCCGGCCTGGTCATGACCTTCTGCTGGTTAGTTTCTTGTAGAAATACATCTCTTTCCTGTTCATCGGAAAGAAGAATGCTGGTGAGCCAATAGTTGGATATTGAGTTGGGGGGCTCGGGGACAAATTCGACCTCAGGAATGTGATCGAAAAACTCCTGATATTTCTGAGCCAAATCGCGTTTCCGGGACAGCATCTCTGGGAGGTTTTCCATCTGAGCACAACCGATGGCGGCATTGATATTGGGCAGTCGGTAGTTGTATCCGGTCATATCATGTTCAAAAAGCCAGGGATGCGGCTTTTTTGCCGTGGTGGTAATATGCTTTGCCAGTTTGCCCAATTCTTCATCATTGGTCAGGATCATCCCGCCGCCGCCAGTGGTGATCGTCTTATTGCCATTGAAACTGAGGATCCCCAGTTTGCCGAAGGTCCCGGTGTGATATCCCCGGTAATAACTGCCGATGGATTCTGCGGAGTCCTCCACGACCGGTATATGGTAACGGTTGCAGATCTCGACGATCCGGTCGATCTCGCAGGGATGGCCGAAGGTGTGCATGGGTACACAGGCGGAGACGCGTCGCTGTGTCGCTTTGTGTAAAACCACAGGTTGAGGGGGTTGAGCGCCACGCCGTTGAGAAGGTAGAGAACTTCCTGCCAAACACTCTACACCTTCCCGGCCTTCTGAACTGATCCCAACAACATTCTCCATAAGCCACAGTTCCAATGACTCAGGGGACATACCCAAGGTCTTTTTATCGACATCAATAAAGACGGGTTCTGCACCGCAGTAGGAGATAGCATTGCAGGTGGCGATAAAGGTGAGGGGCTGGGTAATGACCAGATCGCCGGGCTGGACTCCAGCAAGTAGCAGCGCTATATGCAGCGCGGCAGTACCATTGACCGTTGCCACCGCCTTCCTGGCTCCCGTGTATTCCTGAACCATTTCCTCAAACCGGTCAACGTATTTGCCGACGGAGGACACGAAGGTGCTATCAAGGCAATCCAGGACATACTTCTTTTCGTTGCCACCGAAGTGGGGTTCATGGAGCGGGATGAGGTCGCGGTTGGGATACAGCGAGCGGATGAAGTCGATTATAGTCCTATAGTCCATTTTATCCACGAATTACACTAATTACACAGATTACTAAAGGTTTAGAGCACATAGCGATGGTGTTGTAAACTTGATGTGCCAAAGTTGACCAGCAAACCGACTCTTAATCCGGTTGCTTTTAGATAGTTAATTACTTGAGAAGTATGATCATTGCTTAGTAAACTCAGTGCTTTGACTTCGACAATTACTTCCTCATAACAAACAAAGTCAGCTTTGAAAGTTGACTTTAAATCAATGCCCCTGTACGATACATTGATCACTTTCTCCCTCTTATAGGGTATCCTACGATTTTCCAGTTCGATTGCCAGGGCTTCTTGATAAACTGATTCAAGGAAACCATTACCCATTTCTCGATGCACTGTCATACATGCACCGATTATATTGTAACACTCTTCTTTGTAAAGTAGTTCCGGGCTATTCATAACACTCTATGACAATTTGTGCCAATGCGTGTAATTCGTGGACAACATTATCTGCCGAAGATCCCATAAGTACGGTTATCGAGAATCAACCGGGTCTGATGATAACTCAAGATCAGCGATATCGCCCGGGTAAGTATCGATGCTATGACCACTCCGGTGACACCCAGTGAAGTCCTGCCCAGCAATATGGCGGTGACAATAAAGATAACGCATCCCGCCCAGATGAGATACACCGAGAGTTTCAATTTACCCGAGCCATTGATAAACTGGCTGTATGGAGATAGAAAAACATTGATTATAAAGAATATTGCCATTGCGGCAGAAATCTGATAGGGGATCATTACCAGGTCACCTACCCACACCCGAAATGCCAAAGGCGAGACAATGAGCATTACAAGAACCAGGAGCGCTTGGTAAAATGACCACAGATTCAATTTCCTGATCGCTCTTTTTGCCCAAACAAAGTCCTTTTTCGCCAGTGCATCGGTGAAGCTCGACCACAATGGAGTCATCAGGATCGTATTGAGCAGCAGCGCCAGCTTGAAATACCGGAAACTGACGTTATATTGGGTCACTTCTGTGGGTCCCATCAATTGGATGATAATAAATGACGAACTGGCATTGATGATAACCCCGCCGATCTGCACAATGAAAAACTTGATCCCCAATGACAGGATATCCCGTGAAACGGAGAAATCCACAAATCCGATAGCAGGCCTGATATGGGAATATCCATAACGGAAAAGGATCACCCCGCCTGCCAAATATGCCAAAACGGGAAGCAAGCTGAGGATCATGCCAGCCGACAAAAGCGGCGGTAGAGAGGTAGAGCGAAGGAAATAAATACAGATTAAGCCCATCAGTTGTCCCAGTACAGGGAAGCTGGAGGCAAAGGCGGATTTTTGGACAGCAAACAGGATCGGCTGGATCAATTGCACAATGAAACGGATGCAGAAAAAGATAAAGACAATGCTGCCCAGCATACTCAATTCTGAGTGACTGATAAAGTGAACGTTGAGGATTTTATCCCAAGGCAACAACCCACTGATGACAAAGAAAATAATGGAGATGGGTATAAAGATCAACGTCATCAGTGCATAGGATGTACTCACATACTTTCTTGCCCGGGTAATATCATCCACAGCAAGGGCTTCCGTCAGCTTGTTGCGCAAGCCATTGCCCAAGCCAATATCAAAGAGGTTAAACCAGGTCAGAAATGAAGTAAGCGCGATCCAGACACCATACCGCTCGGCATCCAAATAGTCGATCAGAATAGGCACATAGAGGATATTTACCAGAATACCGGTCACTCTGATGATTGAACCCCAGATGATATTCTTTTTGACGATGCGTGTACGTTCGTTCCTACTTGCAAAGAATCGGTTGTAATATTGCTTGATCAGGTTGATCATATGTGCTGAAACGTGCTATAGATTATAGATCCGACTTTTATATCTGGCAAGGTTTTCGGATTTGCTGAACCAGGCGATCGTACGCTGCAATCCTTCTTGGATGGATATCTCTGGCACGAAGCCAGTTAGTTCATAAAGTTTGGCATTATCGCACCACAAACGGAAGACCTCTGATTTTTCTGGCCTTATCCGCTGTTCATCCACTACGAATATCACGTCGCTATTCATGATATCTTTGACCATTTCAAGGGTTTGCATGACCGATATCTCATAGTTTGACCCGATATTTACCACCTCCCCGATGGCTTTGTCGCATCTGGCTATTGCCACAAAACCACGGCAGGTATCTTCCACGTAAGTAAAATCTCGGGTGGGCGTGACATCCCCAAGGGAGATGGATTTGATTCCGGAGGCGATCTGGGATATGATGGTGGAGATCACTGCCCGGGCAGACTGGCGCGGACCATAAGTGTTGAAGGGACGGGCAATCGTTAGGGGCAAGCCAAAGGCATTGTAAAAACTCATGGCAATGGCATCCGCCCCGATCTTGGAGGCGCTGTACGGAGATTGAGGTTGAAGAGGGTGCTTTTCATCGATCGGCACATATTGGGCTGTTCCATATACTTCGCTGGTGGAAGTACAGATAATCCTCTGAACTCCAGCATCCCGGGCAGCATGACAAATATTGAGCGTCCCCCGGACATTAGTATCCACATAACTATCGGGTGCGGTATATGAGTAAGGGATAGCGATGAGCGCGGCAAGATGGAAAATGACATCCACATCTTTGACGATCTGACGGCAGAGATTGGGATCGCGGATATCGCCGCAGACGATTTCCAGATTTTCCTGCGGCGGGATATCTTCCAGCCATCCCCAAAAATTGAAAGAATTGTAATATGACAGGGCTCTTACCTTGTAACCCGAACTGAGGAGTAATTCGGTCAGGTGGGAGCCGATAAAGCCATCGGCGCCGGTTACTAATGCTTTCATGAGAATCTTTCCTTATAAACCTGTTGCGCTTTCTCATAATCATCGGGCCTGCCGATATCGAGCCAGTATTCTTTTATGGGATAGTGAGTTATCGGCTTTCCCTGGGCAAGCATATTTAGGATCAAAGTATCCATATTGTAGCGTTCATCCGGGGGTATAATCTGCAGCAATTCGGGCTTGAAGATATAAATCCCGGCCAAGATAGTTGTCCGGATATCCGGTTTTTCGTCGATACCGGTCACATAGTCACCGTCAAAAAAGATGTTTCCAAATTGGAACGGTGTGATAATCTCTTTGGTACCGATGGTGAGGAGAGAATCCTTACTCAAGGCAAAATCATACATATTACGGTAGTTGAGCAAGGTCAGTATATCCCCGTTCATCACCAAAAAAGGTTCTTCTGACATTTCTGACTCCAAAAGCTTGACCGGCCCCACCGTGCCTAATGGTTTTTCTTCCTTGCTGATATGGAGTTTGACGCCATATTGTGAGCCATCGCCGAAGAAATTCTCAATATAGGCGGATTTGTAGTTTGTCGCCAGGTAGATCTCGTTAAAACCATTATCCCTGAGGTGTTCTACTTGAATCTCCAACACCGCTTTCTCACCTATCGGCAGAAGCGGTTTGGGTATGGCTTCCGTAAAGGGCTTCAGCCGAGTGCCCAGCCCGCCGGATAATATTATTGCTTTCATCTCCACCTAATCCTGATTTGGTAGTTCAGTTTTGTTTTGGTCATAATCAATCCGCAATAAGTACTGATCACCCGATTGATATTGAACTGACAGGAGGTGACTGTTTTGCGGTTCCAGAAGCGCTACTTGCCTGCCAGAGTTGAATTTCTCGACAAACATCGCTGTATTTGTACTTGAGTAATAGACATGCGAGAATCCATCAGCTTTCAATGATGCCATTAGTTCCTCTACATCTGATATCAGATAGACATACTTCTTCTTCAGAAAAGGTCGCGGGACATAGAACCCATTGCCATAGTCCAAAGTAACAATCCTGGCGGCAGGATCCATAACCGATACATAGGCAAGCATCCCGGAATTCATGTGTCTGCCGTTATTGAATAGCACTTGCTCCAGGTAATGCTGTTTGGAGATTGAACCACTTAGGTATTTGATCTGACGATCAATCTTGGAATACGACACATTCATAGTTAAAACCATAGCCAATATACAGACGGTTACGACAGGTAATGTAATCCTCCTCCCAATAATGCGGTTCATATGTGCAAGACCAATAGCTCCGGTTGCAGTCATTAAGCCAATCGCCGGCAGGAAGTGACGGGGGAAAGGCCAGACAGACCAGCAGATAGCCATCGAAAGCAGGACAAAATAGACCCCAAAAACAACGATGAGTTGCCGTTTTAGCTGGCTTATCCGGCGAAAGCAGCAAAGCAAAAAGGGCAAAAACATCACAGGCAGAAAACCGATGGCGCGGTCAGCATAGGATATGGGTCTGATCAAAAAATCACGGTAGAAGACCATGTTATAAAGAAAGCGGAAATAATCCCATCCTGTTTTGTAGATATTAAATCCCTCTCCCTCAACTACTCCAGGATTGCTGAGAAAAGGAAAGAACGGATCACGTACCATCAAGAGTGACTTGATATAGGACGGCGATCCGATCGCCAGGGTGATAACCGAAAAGACAAAAATCGTCCCTATAACCTTCCAGAATTTTCTCTTACGGACCAAGTCGATGATGAATATGACCACAGCCGTAAAGGTTAAAGCGATCAAGCCGTGATACTTGCTGCCAACGGCAAAACCAAGAAAGATAGCCGAAATAAAGAGATCCCGTGGTGAGGCGGAGCGGATATATTTGATCAGCAGGACCCAGAAAGACAATTCAAACATAGTAAAGCCCAGATCAAGTTTAGCGCTGTAGATCAACCATGACAGAGTCGGCATTGTAAAAAAAATGATCGCCATCACCAGAGAGATTTGACGGGAGGCGAAATTGCGGCTTATCACATAGACCGCCAGCATACTCAACATCCCGCAGAGCCATCCGAGAATCAACTGCGATAATATCTCCGATTCCAACAGCATCCCAAATACCGAGAGCATGTACATATTCTGCGGCAGATTACTGGAAAGATAATCCACCGAAACCGGAGGGTTCAAAATCGAGCCGTTTTCGATATACAATTTTGGTATGCCCAGATACCATGAAGTGGAGTCGCCGTCCAATACGGGCGTCAAACAGTTCATCAACCTGAATAGCGCATACAAGATAAACACCGCAAGGACAGCCCAATATGCAGGTAAAATCCGCTTTCTCGCCCCCCATACTCCCGATAGCAAAGCACGTAACTGCCGCCATCCACCGAAGTAAAGCAGCAAAGGCAAGATAACTGAGATATAAAGGATCACCGGCAAACGATACATCATCCCAGTCAACCCCAACAGCAGCATATAAAGCGCTGTGATTCCCAGGCCTCCCGTCACTGACAGCAGCAGGGATTCAGCCATCGAACCGTGAACGTAACCCAAAGCGCTGAGCATTCTGCGTCCCAAAAGGTAGCACAATATGCTGATTAGAAGCAGATAGATCAGGTTATGCATCTTATGATCCTGCCAGACGTATCAGGTAAGGGGCATAACTGGCTATCTTATCCGAGAACATGATCACTCCGAGAATGATAGCATAAGCCACAAAAAGGATTCGGTAAATAAGGGTGGCTAGTCGGCTGGATTTCTTTGCCATCATCTTCATTTCCGTAAGCCCAGCCACAGATAAAATATCGGCTTCATAATGTCCCACCAGTCTACAAAGGGTCTTATCTTGGTATATTCTACCCCTTTCTGATTGACGATGCTTTTCTTGACCGGCGGATAGATCTTGGAAATGGGCACTTCTTTGTAACGATACTTGTGCCCTTTGGTAACCTTGAAAAAGAGGTAAATTTCCAATGCATACCGGTCAAGCCATTCCTGGTTTATATCAATATCGGGATCATCGAGGATACTGAGCCTAAAAGCACGAAAACCTTCCATCGAGTCCGTGATCTTTCGGAAGGTGATGATCGTGAGGAATAGAGCGATCAATTTGACCATGATAAGCCGGAAAAGCGGAGTATGATCCCGGCGGCTCCCAGGCAAATAACGGGAACCTTGCACGTAATCTGCTTGTCCGGAAAGGATCGGTTCCACCAGCCGCGGTACTTCGGCGATAGTGTTTTTGTTGTTGCCCGGAATCAATGCCACTGCCTTGTATCCCTTCGTCAATGCATAATTACAGGCAGTGCGGATGAGGACGCCGATACCCCGATTGGTCTCATGCCGCAACACCGTGAAACTATAATCCTTGATCATATCAAGGGAATTATCTGTAGAGCCGTCGTCAATCACCAGGATATCTATCGGAAAGTCCGGCGGGGTGCTTTGCATAGTTTTAAGTAAGCGGTCGCCGTTGTTGTAAGTTCCCACCACCAGCAAGCAATCTCCGTGCTCCAGTTTATCCCTATTCATCCCCTCTCCTTTGCAGCGGTGTAAATATCAATACTGAAAGCAGGTAATTCATCACGGTGGTAACCGGAACCACCATAAAAACCAGCACCCAATTCTCAAAGTCCAAAACCTTCCTCAACAACGCCAATAGTGCCGTGCCAAAGCCCAGAGTAAAGATATAGGATCCATAGAACAAGAACAAACTCCTTAGCGTCCGACCCGCCTGAAATGTAAATCTGGCATTCAATTGATAGGATATGAAGATGGTTGCCACATAGATCAGAACATAGGTGATGATCAACGGTGCTTCAAGCACCTTAAGGAACACGTAACTTAGTAACAAGGACAATACTGTTACCGATCCGCCTACGATCAGGAAACGGCTGAATTGCATCACCCGATGCCGGTATTGATCAAACGCGGATACAAGTCCACTCATCATTGAAAACCGTTCAATAGGTCTATGATGTACTGCGTATCCTCATCGGACTGCACTGGACTGATCGGCAGGGACAACACCTCGTTATGAATCTTCTCGGTAATCGGATAGCTGCCCGGGAAACATCCCTGATATGCCTTCTGTCTGTGCGGTGGAATGGGATAATGAATGATAGTCTCCACGCCATTTTCTGTCAGATACTGCTGGAGTCTATCCCGCTGAGGATGCCTGATCACATAGAGGTGCCAGACATGGGACGGATTGTCGGTGATGGGCAAGGACGCATCGGTCAATTTCGGGATGATGATCTGCGGATGATTTATACTAACGTCATAGATTGCCGCAATTTGGCGCCGGCGTTCATTCTCTTCATCAAGATACCGCAGTTTGATCCTCAGAAATGCCGCCTGAAGTTCATCCAGCCGGGAATTGAGTCCTTGGACGTTGTGGATGTATTTCTGAAGCGAACCGTAATTAATCATAGCCCTGATGATCTGTGCCAGTTCCACATCATTCGTAGTGACCGCGCCGCCATCGCCCAAAGCCCCCAATAACTTGCCGGGATAAAAGCTGTGTCCAGCGGCTTGACCGACCGACCCGGTACGCTTTCCCCTGTAAATACAACCATGTGCCTGGGCATTGTCTTCAATGAGGATCAAACCGTATTGATGAATGATCTCCTCCAAAGCTGGCGTAATAGCATTTTGTCCATACAGATGGACAGCCATTATTGCTCTGGTTCTACTGCTTATTTTCGCTTCTATCCGATCTGGATCGATATTGAAGGTCAGTATGTCCGGTTCGACCAGAATTGGCGTTAAACGATTCTCAGTTATAGCCAGGATCGAGGCAATGAAAGTATTTGCCGGGACGATGACCTCATCCCCCGGCTGTAGCTTTCCCAGATGTAAGTATGCCCGTATGATCACGCGCAGCGCATCCAGTCCATTAGCTACACCGATGCTCTGTTTACACCCGATGTAAGCGGCATAATCTTCATCGAATGCCTTGTATTCAGTTCCTTGAATGAACATACCGGAAGCAAGCACCCGTTGAAACGCATCAATCATCTCACGCGCGTGCAGAGCACTGATTGCAGGAATATCGAGAAACTTGACCTTTCTCATTGCTTCAATTCGTATTGATCTCTGAGCGGCCAATCATTGTAAGCCGTTTGTAATGCCGTGTGAAACAGTTCATAATATACAGGATCGACTTGGCAAAATGACAGAAATTCCGCTTTGCTCTTTTGCCAAGTATCGGCAATCAAAGCAAAATGAAAATGGGTGTTGCTTTCATCCAGCCAAATTGGGTTTTTCCGGTCTTGGATCCTCCACACCCGTTCATTCTCTTTGATTATATTGAATAGCATAACGTTCCGTTTGAGTGTGAAAAGGCCAAAATCGGTCATAATCACGTCAGCCAGTTTGGGCAATGCCTTGTTTATGGTTTTTTCAAAGACCCAGCTGCCCGCTTCAAAGGAGAAACGATTGATTTTCGATAAGCGGTAGGTTCCTCTGAGAAGTCCCTCTTCGATGAATACAAAGAGCAACTCTTTGCCCATTTGTTCACGTTTCTTGTATTCAGCGATCCATTGCTGTTGTTCCTCGATGTCCTTGGAAGTAGGATTGATGTATTTATCTCGCTGGGGTGCGGTTCTGATCCTCACAATATCCCCAGCATCAGTCACCTCAACCAGTCTAACTTCGATATTATCAACCTTGATGCCGAGCATCTTTCCTCCTGTACTCGAAAAATTTCATCTTATCTTATCGCCCAAAATAGTTTTACATCAGCGGTTAATGATGCGGTCAATTGTTTCCACGGTGTACAAGGAACCCTGTCTCTGCTCCTGTAAGATCGTGCTGATGTACTTAGCCAAGATAGTGAGAGTCAGGAAAATTCCCGAGAAACCCATTGATAGGAAGAGCATCGTCGTTGTCCAACCGGAAATGATCGGCAGCCCGCTGATATAAGCAATCAACGCATAAATCCCGATCGTTGCAGAAATGATCATCGACAACACAGAAAACAACATGGCTATATGAATGCCAATATTGGAAAAAACGACGAAGACATCAGTAGCCAAGGTGGTCTTCTGCAATAGGGTCATCTCGTTCTTATCCGTTGTGCCGGAGATAGGCTCATAGACAACCGCTGCTGTGGGAAAACCGCAATACTTATACAGCACCTTGCGGTATCTGATCTTGCCGCGCTCCAGCAGTGCCCGGTTCAGTGCTTTGCGTGAGACGATCTTCGCCGTCTCCGTCGAGGTCTCCACATTCAGGTAGGAAAGTTTGTTGAGCAGCCAATAGAACAAGCGTGAGCGTGTCTTGGTCTTGTTTTTGGGAAAAGCGAAGACTACATCGAAACCACTGACACATTTATCATACAACTGAACGATGATGTCCCAGGTGAAGTCGGGACGGGTGGTCTCGAGCTCAAAAACGAAGTCACCAATCGCCAGATCGGTTCCAGCCAGCATCGCCAATTCCCGGCGATGACGCCATGCCAAGTTAAGTACGGTCAGATTGCCTTTTATACCAGCGCCAGCAGCTTTGATCTGTGCTTTGGTGCCGTCATCGCTATGATCGTTGACCAAGATTATCTCATAGGTCTCAAACTTCTGGGCAGCGGCTTGATCCAAACTCTTGATAAACTCTTGGATAACCTTTTCGGCGTTATAGACATAGACCACGAATGATACGAATGATTTCTCACGCATTATAGTACCTCATCAAGATCATAAACAGTGTTTATCTTGCCCGAAAGAACGGAAACGAATCTCGGGCTCTGGGAGAACTCCCGGATGACTGTGGGTCGGGAATCGTCAAGTTCGGAAGCAAGTAAGATCGGTTTGATGGCAAAGAGCGACTCTTTGTATTCCATTTCCAAGCGGGGATCAAGATAGAGTCGTGCCAATTGATGCATATATCCCCAAGCGGTATGTGGACGGGCCGGACAAGTATTGCAATTCTGCAGAAATTCGGGGGTGCAGTATGTATTAACCTGCTGGCAGGCAAAGCGGGGTAACTGCTCATAAGAGGTAATGTGTGGAGTAAAAGTGACGGAAGTCAATGAATACAAGCCATCAACACCGAATGGCATGACCGAGAAAAAAGGGCCATCCATGACAGTAATGCCGACGCTGTCGAGGGCTGGATTAGGTTTACATAAGGCGATTTCGCAGATCTCATACTTGATGCGGAACTTCTCAAAGCCGAAGCGTTCCAACAATTGATTTACGCTGGCATAGGTGGCATTCAGCACGAATGGAACACTGACGAGTGATCCATCATTGAGAGTAAGCTGATAGCGATCGTTGGAGATATCGATCCCTTCGATCCGGCAGCTGAACTGGAAGGAAATATTATCCCGCTGTCTTAAGCGTTCTTTATACCAGTCCCTTATCAAAAAAGCGTCGAAGGCAAATTCCTCGGTTTCAAAAGCCGCTTCCACCATCCCCCCTTGAAAGTACTCGGAGGCATCTATCTCCCGGCAGGGAATGCCGGTATAGGAGCAGAACTTCCGAAATTGAGTCCCGCTGGTAAAGGAAAACTTGGCGGATATGGCGTAGATCTTTTTGAATTTGCCGTTAATAGCAAAACCAAAGTCCTGGTTAAAACGTTGAAAATAATAGGCGGATTTGGCGGCGGTGGATACACTGCGGGGGTAGTGGTATCCATTGTGGACACGCGCTTGGTTTACATAAGAACCCCTGCCGAATGACTCCGGATCGCAATCGATGATCATGACACGTTGCCCTTTGCGGGAAAGCATATCCGCAGCATAAAGCCCGTAAATGCCGGTACCGATGATCAGGACATCGGTTTCTCCCGTGTTTGATAAACGATGCATGAGCGTTATCTGTCCTTATTCACTTATGCTTAATCATCGCTAATGCCTGTTCCAGATCCTCGATCAGATCTTCCACATCCTCGATTCCTACCGATAGCCGAACCAGATCATCGGTGATCCCGGCTCTGAGTTTTGCCTCTTGGGCAACCTTGGCATGAGTCATGGATGCTGGATGCTGGATCAGCGTTTCCACGCCACCGAGAGAAACTGCAAGAATCGCAACCTTGACATTATCCATGACTGTCCTGCCCGCTTCAAGGCCACCCTTGAGTCCAAATGAGATCATCGCTCCCGGTCCCTTCTGCTGCCTTTTTGCCAAATCAAACTGCGGATGGGAGGGCAGTCCTGGATATCTGACCCAGGCAACCTGGGGATGCGTTTCCAGATAGGATGCGATCCTCACGGCATTTGCCTGCGCCCGGTCGATCCGGATGGATAACGTCTTTAAGCCGCGGATAACCAAATACGCCTGATGCGGATCCATGTTTGGACCCATGTTGGTCATGACACCATACATCAACTTGTGGTCTTCTTCCGTCATAGTCACGATGACGCCGCCGACCACATCAGCATGACCATTGATAAACTTGGTAATGGAATGCAGGACAATATCCGCACCCAGTTCCAGCGGTCTTTGCAGGTAAGGCGAACAGAAGGTATTATCCACTGCCAGTTTGATCCCATATTTTCGGGCAATAACGGCGCACGCGGCGATGTCGGTAATGGAGATGGTGGGATTTGCCGGGGTTTCTATGAACAGAAGCTTTGTATTGGGACGGATGGCTTGTTCGACCAGTTCTATCTTGCTTGTATCAACGAAAGTCGCTTCCACCCCAAACCTCGATAGCAACTTCTCCAGGACAGTGCGGGAAGCTCCATAAACGGCATCGGTGGATACGATATGACTACCGTTTCCAAGGTAGGACATATAAACTGTGGTTACCGCTCCCATCCCACTGGCAGTGGCGATCCCGCCCAATCCGCCTTCAAGAGCAGCGACCGCATTTTCGAGGTGACGGATCGTGGGATTGCCCAAACGGGTATAGATATAGCCATCGCTCTGTCCGGCAAAGCAATCCGCTCCGTCTTGCGCATTGCAAAAAGCAAATGTGGATGTTTGGTAGATCGGTGGACTCACCGCCTTCAGAGTATCAGGTTTCTGACCTCCGTGAATCAGTAAAGTATCAAATCTGGCTTTGTTATCCATGATAAACCCTCCTCACTTGGCTGATTTGGCTTCCATTTCGCCATTATAGTGATCAACATTATACGATACAGCTTCGCCCCGTCGCTTATGCGTAACAACGAACCAGCGCTGCATCCAGAGATGGATATTGCCACCCCGGTACTATGATCGTGATGGCAATGTCAATATCTACATTGGTGCAGGTGTCACCAGATTGTCAATCGTCATAATCACTCTACCGAATAGCAGAATCGTGCTGACCAGGATGAGGTATCGCTCCCTTGGGTATGTATCTATCATCATGCTTTTCAATCATCTCTTTCACTATTTACTACAACAGTCCAAAGGGACGGCAGTACTGTTTCTGTCAAATGAATTTTTGCCAATTCTTGATCGAGACCAGGATATGGACGTCGCTGGATGAACTGAGGATAGATTATCCAAGGGAGCCATGGTCATCTGCCGCATAGCACTCCGGTGCAGTTTGTAAAGGAGGATTCCGATGCCTCTGATAATACGGCACTGCAGGATATTCCTCGAACCAATTCTGTCAAAGAGTCAATCACCAGAGAAGGGCATTCTCTCCCAAACCGCCTTTTTTCTTGCCAGCTATCAGGTTTTTTTATCACGAATGATCCTGTAAATTTGTATTTTAGAGACCATTGCACATAATGGGCTCACCAGAGATTAAGATCGAGAGAACGCAATATAAAAGACCGTTGCACATAGGTGTATCACCGGCTTTAGCCGGTCGTTGCACTGGCTTCAGCCGGTCGTTGCACTGACTTCAGTCGGTGCATGGTAAAATCTATATGCTTGTATGACATTTGTTTATGACATCTGGGCAAACGTGCTGGGTGCCGGATAAATCCGGTGTTGCTGATTATTCAACGGTCTTTATAATAAGTTTTCCAGCGCCATCAGATGTTAGGCGGTGGTTTCAACCACCGTTTCGGATCGTGAGAGTACATACAACCCTACTGGGTTTTTAGACGTTGAGAGGACTTCTGTCCGAACGAGAGACATATGCCAGCGTATTAAAAGAATGAGGCCTGACCGGCGAGAGGGGATTTCTCCCGGACTAAAGTCCTCCCAAAGTCCGGATACCCTTGCTGGTTGATCGTTGGCGGCGTTCCGGACGGTGATGGAAGTTACCGCCTAACATCCGGCAGCAATGTTAAGACACCGGGTCTTGCCTGACAGAAGGCGTATATATGACCATGGAGTCAACCGCTCTGAATCATGCAACTGCCTTAAGAAGGTTTAGATTCAAGCGGAATAGCGCTTTCTCCTGCATTCTCCCTGCTTCATAACCTTAGTATAACCTTACGGTCGTAAGGTTATACTAAGGTTATACTAAGGTTATCAAGCAAGGAGGACTATAGTCAAACAAGGGGCTGCCGATTTTCCTTGACACCACTTCATTGTTTAACTGATGGGGGACAAAAAGTAAAAAAAGTGGTGAATGTTAAGCGATGATCTCAATATATACGGACTACAAACTCGAACGCTATCAGAAGGAGATAAAATATAGTTTCAATTTTATCTTCCACACTTTGGGCTACAGCCACAGGTACATAGATGATATCCAAAAACTGCGTGAATCGGACATCCTGCTCATCTACGGACTGCTGGCACCGACTGCCGAGGAACTAAAACAGATCTCGCGTCATTACATCACTGTCTTTATCCAGGCAGATCCCAATTTGTATGACCCCAAGGGCTATAGCATAGAGAAGATCCGCCGCAGTATTCGCGAAACCAAACTGCTCACATTGACGCCCGTGATCTCGGAACTCAAATTCACCTACCCTGCCGAAAATTATTCCGAAAAGAAGATCCACGGCGGAAAGATCAATTTTGACCTTGCTGGCAATGTCTTTTTCCACCTATCCGAATTCGAATCGCAGATCGATCCTCAGCGGGACCAATACCAGTGCTTTCCTGATGAAGCACGTCTCTTTTACCAATGGCGCGAAACCCCGATCGTCCACAATCTTTTATGGTTGATCGACAATATGCTCATGGAACACTCCAAAGCCAAAAAACAGATCATCGCCCGCAAATGTCTTTACCCCGAACATCAGATCATGGCAGCCATCCTCACCCACAGCGTGGACGACCTGCAAAAGTGGAGTTTCAATTCCTTATTGCTCTCGGTGGTGGATGATTTTATCATGCTTTTTACTCTCAAGATAATGCAACTCTTCCGCTCCATCGCCGGCAAACTCAAATACCTCTTTACCAATTACGAGGTTTATTGGAACTTTGTGGAGTATCTTGATCTGGAACAGCAATTTAACAGCCGATCCACTTTCTTTGTTGCTGCCGAGGAAAATGCCGATATCGATTACACCCTGGAAGATACAGACCTGCAGGAAGATATCGGCAAGATCAAAGCCGCCGGAAGCGAGATCGGACTGCTGGCAACGAACGATAAACCAAACCGTGAGGACTACATTACCCGCAAGCAGATCCTGTCGCACAACATCGGAACCCAAAGCATCGGCATCCGCCAGTTTGACTTCCGCATCCATGACCAGATCCGCGAACTCCTTCAGCAGGTCAGACCGGCTTACAGCAATAGTTTGTGTTATCAAAGCATGCCCGGATTCAAGAATGGCGTCGCTATCCCTTATCAACCTTGGTTTGGAGGGACCATCTCCAGCCATTATGAGATACCTCTCTCCTTCCGCGACATTTATCTCCGCCTGACCCGCAATCGCATTGTATCCCTCGAAGATGCCAAAGTCCAGTTCAAAAAGATCTACCAAGCCGTGCGCAAGGTTCATGGAGTTCTGTGTCTAGATTTCACGCTTGCCAATTATGCCGAGATCCATTATTGTGGCAAATTGTATCAATACATCCTGGCTCTGCTCAATTCCGAAAACATCTACAAGGCTACCTGCATGGAACTTGCCGATTGGTGGAAAAAGCGGGAAAGAGTGACCATCGAAGAAAGCGATTACGAACTCAGCGTCTTTTTCCCTGATGAACTGGATCATTTCTGCCTTACCGTATCCTCCGAATTTCAGATTGCCGAAACCAGCGGCGTAGAGGTCGATATTCAGGGAAATCTTTTCCGCTTCTCCGGTATCAAGAAAGGAACCATTGCGCTGATCCGGTTTAGCCCACCCGATTGACCCGATAACAATGATCAAGATATTGCATCTCCAACTTCTCCCCCTGCTCTACGGTGCTCAGAATATGATGCTGCACCTCATGCAATCATTGCCCCGCGACCAATTTGAGATCTACGTCGCCAGCCAGCCCGGACGACTGCTGGAGTATAAGGTCAAAGAACTGGGATTCAATTACACCCCGATCAATGCCTTGCGTCATTCGATCTCACCAATGGATTGGGTTGCTCTTAGTCAGATATTAAGGATCATCCGCCGCCATCGCTTTGACATCGTCCATACCCATTCATCCAAGACCGGACTCTTGGGCGGAATCGCCGCTTATCTGCTAAAAGTCCCGCTTGCCGTTCATACGCTGCATGGCAATCCTTTTCACTGGGGACAGTCACGCTTGGTCTATCAGTCATTTGTGACTATCGAACGGATGATCGCACCTTTATATCAGCGTTTGGTTTTTGTTAATAACTGTGACCGTGAATTGTGGTTAAAAATGGGACTTACACACCCCGATAAGGCGATCACCATCAATAATGCCTTGTCTGACGAACTCCGCCAAAGATTGGTGGATATTGCCTCCCGCCGTAATGATAATCCGCCAAAGATATTCACCATCGGCTCAACCATGCGCTTTTCCCCCCAGAAAAATTCCATCCAGACCGTGACCGCCGCCTGTCATATCTGCCAAAAACATTCAAACGTTCGTTTTATCTTTGCCGGAGACGGTGAACATCTCGATCTATGCCGCCAGATAGTTCACTCGCTGAAAGTGACCGATCGGGTGATCCTGCCCGGACTGGTATCCGATATTCCACCCCTACTCGCCACATTTGACGCCTTTCTTCTTTATTCCAATTGGGAAGCCCAACCGATCAGCATCATCGAGGCAATGCATAGCGGCTTGCCTATCATCGGATCGGATATCCCTTCCATCGCCGAACTTGTCTCAGACGATTGCGGATGGTTGATCAGGCAGGATAACCCACCGTTGCTTGAGAGTAAGCTCCTTGCTCTCATCGACCTCCCCTATTCCCAGATTAGGGAAAAAGGCAATAATGCCTTATCCCGCATCCGGCACCAGTGTTCCTATCAGGCGATGGCGGACGGCTATCTGAATATCTACCGGACACTAAGGAGCCCCTGATGCCTCTGTATCTGATCTGGCAGATCGTCATTACTGCCGCATTTGTCTTTATTGCCTCTCTGTTGCTGATCCCTCTCAATATCCGCTTTTCCCTGCGCTACGGATTTATGGCAAAGCCGGACGAGCGCCGCATCCATTTACATACCCAACCCGAGGCAGGCGGATTGTCCTTTGGTTTGATGATCGTTTTCGCCCAGATCCTTATCGGATTTATCAACCTCCGGGCACATCCGGAATTTGCCAAAAACCTTCTTGGCGTCGGCGTTGTGGGTATTATTGCTCTTATGCTCGGACTCTTTGATGACAAATATGAGAGCCGTGCCCGGTTTAAGATCCTCTGGCAGATCGGGATCGGACTGGCTATGTATGAATTGGGTTATAGAGTGACGCAACTCACCAATCCTTTGGGCGCCACGATCGATCTCGGATGGCTCTCAATGCCCGTCACAGTCCTTTGGTATGTCGTCATTATCAATGCGATCAATTTCATCGACGGAATTGATGGCTTGGCAAGTGGAATCGCCATAATTTCCGCTGCCGTTCTGCTGGTCTTTGGTATTCGGGATTTCAATCTGACTGTAGTGGCTCTCACCTCTCTCTTGATCGCCGGCAATCTGGCGTTTCTGAGATACAACTTTCACCCCGCCCGGATTTTCATGGGTGATACCGGTGCCATCTTTATCGGACTCAACCTGGCAGCGCTGGCAAGTGCCGGAACCGCTCAATACAAAGGGATTACCACTCTGACCATCATCGTCCCCATCACTGTAATGTCCATCCCGGTTATTGATGTCGTCCTGGCGGTATTTCGCCGACTGGGCAAAGGCAATATCTTCAAACCGGATAGATCGCATCTCCATCATATCATGCTTTCCGCCGGCCTCTCCCACAAGTCGATCGCCCTCATCCTATATGGCGTAACCTGCCTTTTCGGTCTTGTTGCTACCGGCTTTGCACTTTCCTCGCGCAAACTGCTCTTTTCCATCCTTATCGTCTTGATGATGGTTTGCGTGATCGTCGCTTACATTTTGTTACACAAGGAGAAACGTCAATGATCCGTATCTATGTAATGCTCACACTCCTGATGTGTGTCCCGTTAATTTCCACCACTTGGTTGACCGATACGAATACCACCTATGTCTTTGACCTCATGGTGAGTGATAATGATGTCTATTTCAGCACTTGGGGCGGATTGGTTCAGCTCAATGATGCCGGAAGCCTGAATTGGACGCAGGATTTGTCCCAGACACGGTGGACGACCAGTGACGGCATTGTCTCCAATGACGTCCGCACCGTAACCTATGTATCCTCATCGGAAAATATCTGGCTGGGATCATACGATAAGGGCATAACCATTATCGGAAATGGATCAAAGCAGATCATCAATACCAGTAATGGACTCCCCTCCAATCGGGTCAACCGCATCATCGAAAGCGGCTCCTCAACCTTCGTCGCCACCGATCAGGGTCTGTCTCTTTTCTACTATCTGCCGGGGGTGTCTTTTCCTTTGTTGCTCCAACGCTACACCGTCCAAAATACCGCCGGCGGACTATCCTCAAACAATATCGTGGATATGCTCCTCTCACCTCAGGGTTACCTTTATCTTGCTACAGATATCAGCGTTAGTTATGTCCATGTGGACTCCCTGGATTTTGACAGTTCCTGGCGAAAGTGGAACAGTTTAAACTCTCCGGTGATCGATGGAAATCCTGTGATGCTCGCCGCCAATGAGACCGATCTCTGTCTTGCCTTCGGTGCTACGGTGCTCAAACGTTCCCTCGATCCGGCGGAACAGGGATGGACTTTATTCTCCGCAACCCAGGGATTGATCAATCATCCGCTGTCGGCGGTGGGGATGGACACCGCCGGATATATCTGGGCCGCTTATGGAGTATGGAACGAAAACAATCTCATTTTCCAGCGCAATACTGACCAACTCCTATCGGTGATCCAGCCCGATGGCATGATCCAGCACATTACATCCAACACCAATGGCTTACATTCATCCGTCATCAGCCGTATCGTGAATTATGGCGTGGAACTTTACCTCGCATCATGGGGCGGTGGGGTTTACCGAAAGTCAGGCGACCAATGGCAAAATTACCGTTCCAATTGCGTCGGCTTCCCCAAGATAAGTGACATCGCCGTGGACAAAAATCACAAGATCTGGTTCGGTAGCGGCAATCAGGGACCTGGCATCGTCCGCAAGGGCACATTGGGGTTTTCCGTGCTTGATGGCGATCAATGGCAGACCTTCAACGTGGAGAATAGTCCGCTTACTGCCGATAATGTTCTCTGCGTCGCGGTGGACGGCAACAACAAGAAGTGGTTCGGACCTTGGGACGTTTCACCCTTAAGCCCCTCAAACTGGATGCTTGGGATCACCGTTTACGACGATGAAACCGATACCTGGCAGCGTTTTTCCCGCCAAGGCGTCCAGAACTGGGATCCCGAGAACTTGGAATGGTTGTCCGTTATCCCCGGATCGCCCAGATTGCTTGGCAATACTATCGGCGATATTGCTCTCGATCAAAATAACCGTATCTTGGTCGCAAGTTACACCGACGGCGTCAATGTCTTTGATAACAACTACAATCTCCTGACTACCTTCACCATCCCCAATAGCCCCCTGCAAGCCGTTGTTTATCTCTATCACAGCGGTAATAAGTACTTTATCGGCACCAATAACGACCGCGGACTGGTCATCTGGAACCACAATTCGCTACCGGTGACCGGTGGCGAACACTGGCTCATACCACCACCCTCCGATCTCAACAATTGCATTGTCTATGAAGTGGCGACCCTTACAACCCGATGGGGTGAAAGGCAACACTGGATCGCGGCCAGCACCGGACTCTTTATGTGGAATGAAACCCATTGGTATAAATACGATACCGATATTAAAAGACGCCGATGGGGCAACGCTGACTGGGAAAACGACATCCTTTATTACGTGGACGAGGAGCGCCTCTTTGGATCGGTGCGCACCTCTCCCACCGCCCTCCAGCTCGATCCTTTCAACCGTCTTTGGATCGGAAGCGTAGGCAATGGCTTTTCCATGTATGATCCTGTTAGCGAACGATTTGCCAATTATTATATGAGCGTGTCACCCTTGCTCTCAAACTACGTGACCGCCCTCGAATATGACCCTGTGGGCGGATACTTGATCATCGGAACTCCCGATGGCGTAAATCGTTTGGAGATCGGACGCTCGATCAAAACCGCCCAATTCATTCAAACAGTGATCGCCTTTCCCAATCCCTTCTCGCCATCCCGTGACGGATTCATCCGTATCAATAACTTTCCCGACGCACACTTCCCCGCCGATGTCAGGACATGTCATATCTACAACAGCACCGGCGACCTCGTAATCAAACTCGATATCAATGAATTCGGACGTTTCCATTGGAACGGCAAAAACAAAGCCGGCAAAGATGCCTCCTCCGGCGTTTATTACTACTTGATCTCCGGATCTTCCTCCACTACCCGCCGCGGAAAATTTGCCCTGATCCGTATGTAAGGGGCGCAAAAGCCTGCACAACGAGATCAAATGGGCAAAACTGAAACCCCAAGCGAGAAGGTGACATCGGAAAAGACCGTTGAATAAATCAGAGAGTTGACTTAACTATCCTCCTTGCTTGATAACCTTAGTATAACCTTAGTATAACCTTACGACCGTAAGGTTATACTAAGGTTATGAAGCAGGGAGAATGCAGGAGAAAGCACTATTCCGCTTGAATCTAAACCTTCTTGAGACCGTTAAACAACTCGGAGCGGTTGACTCAACGAGTATCCAAACTATCTGACAGGCATAATCCTTAGCTAATACTGACTGCGCTGGAAGGAGCGACGATTTTGTTTTTCACGGTCTCAAAATATGGTGATTCCCGTATGTGCAACGCACTTTGAAATCTAATTGCAGATATCACTGCCTATTTAAGATTGCAGTATTCTTCCGTCGCGTAAGTCCAGTATTCTGCCGGCTCTTTTTGCCAGGTTGAGATTGTGAGTCACGAGAATAACGGTGATCCGTTTTTCGCGGTTCAGGTGTGATAGGATATCGGCAATCTCGTCACTACGTTTGCTGTCCAGATTCCCGGTGGGTTCATCAGCGAGCAGAACCTTGGGATTGTTTATCAGCGCTCTGGCAATGGCCACGCGCTGCATCTCTCCTCCGGAAATCTCTTTTGGGAGATGATTTAGCCTCTTTTCAATGCCCAACATTGAGGCAATGTCATGCACGTTTGAGTTTGCTCCGGCATTTCGGTGAAATGCAAAAGGAACCCGGATGTTTTCAGCAACGGTGAGAGTGGGTATCAGGTAAAACTTTTGGAAGATGTAACCAAAATGAACTCTTCTCACCAGGTTTAGTTTGCTTTCGGGCATGGCTTTTCCCTCTTCAAAGACAGTGGTATCATTTATGGCCAAAGTTCCGCCGGACGGATTTTCCAAGCATCCCAGCAAATGGATCAAAGTAGTTTTTCCGGATCCCGACGCACCTGTGAAAGACACAAATTCACCGGCCTCAATCTCTATATCAATTCCGTTTACGGCTGCAATTGCTTCAGCACCGCGCAGGTAAATCTTGCTGATATTTCTTGCCCTGATGATGTTCATAATTCCCCCTCGCTATGGCGGATAGCCTCTATCGGCTTTATCCGTGATGCTCGGAAAGCGGGGTAAATACCGCTAAGAAGCCCGATCCCCACGATAATACCCAAGGAGCGGATCACCAATGAAAAATCGATCAGGATCAGAGAGCCCTTGGGAGAAAAAGGCAGGATATATCTGATCATCGCTTCTGTAAAAGCTGCCAGCCCAATTGCCAGCAGTGCCCCCATAATTCCTCCCACCAGGCAAATGATAACAGTTTCAGTCCAGATGAGCCGAAAAATCTGGCGGGATCCGGCGCCCATGGATTTCATAATACCGATTTCCTGATATCGCTCCAGTACAGACATTAGAATGGTATTCATCACACCAATCATGGCAATGAGGATGGCAATGAGGGCAATGGACATTATCATGATGCGAGCAGTACCCACCAAATTGGAAATGGTATTTTTTACCTGTACCATGGAAACTACCTGAACATCCGGGAGGTCATAGAGTTTTTCCTCAAAGGCGCTCATATCGGCATCCTGATGGACCTTGATCCCTATGGAAGTTAGCATGCCCTGAACGCCAAAAACGTTTTGAAGGGCTTTGTAGGGCACAAATATGGTGCCGTCGTCCTGGGTGCCGCTGCGGTTTAGGATTCCCACCACTTTCAGTTCCACTTCATGTTCGGGAATAAGCAGCATGTCTCCCACTTCTCTTTGCTCCAATTCAGCAGCCTCGTAGCCAATTACGGCTTCCAGGGCAAACGGGTCTGTAAACCACTTACCTTGGGCAAAATCCAGGTAAGTTTTCATAGATGGGAAAGTGAGGGGATCCACTCCGGTATAAGCCGCTATGCCTCCATGTTCGCCGACGAGTGGATCAAATACTGCCTGCATCAACATGGGTGTAAGCCCCACTACTTCAGGATGAGCTTTCAGATCATTCAATACCGTATCCGGCAAATATCTTAAGCCCGCTCCACCCTGCATCATAAGGGTGGCGGCTTCATAAGGACAGCCCTTGGCGGTGAGTAAAACCTGGAATCCCAGGTTGTCAATATCGTCATTCAGCGATTTCTCATATCCTTGGTTAAAGCCCAGCAAACTTATCAGAACCCAGGTGGACAGGGCTATTCCAAAGAGGGTAAGGATGCTGCGCACTTTTTTACGACGTAAGTTTTTGTATGCTATGGTAGTGATGTTTGGCATGTCCGTTCCTCTATCTGGGGTTCCAATAACCAAAGTGATTCATTAAGACCAGGTTCTTTTTCAATCCCCTCATGATGTTATAAAAATCCTCATCAGTGGGTGCGGGATTTTTGATGCCTGCCAACTTTCCGGTGCCGGAGCGGGTTTTGATATTCCAGGAATCAAAATCTCTGAGGTTTAGTCCATTAAACTGATCTGTAAAAGCGCCGTCCCGGAAACGGCGGGAATTTTTTCCGCTGATCCTCTGTATATACATGCTGAGGATAGTTCCTCCGGTATCAAAAGCCAAAAATAACTGTAATCCTCCATAACGGCCTTTTTGATTTACACCGTGGATGTAACCGATTATTCGATTGTCACGGTATATCTCGTAAAGAGTATAGGGGACATCGATGGTTTCGAACAGCCCCGTAAATTTGTCGCCAAGGCGCTTTTCAATTTTCTCCAATAGGTCTTTACCGCCGTCTTTGGTGATGGAGCGATAATAGGTTTTGAATCCGGTGGAAGCCGGGAAAAGTCTTTTTACGTCTCTGTTTGGGTCGTTCAAATCGCAACCCACTGCTGCGTGTAGGGGCAACATTATCAGCAACGTTAGAATGAGGATGTATAATTTGTTCATGATGTATCCCTTGATTGTTTAAAAAACGATTCCTTTGTAAAAATACGCTTGCAGAGCGATGGTATGAGTATCGGTGGGCTCTTTGAGGTTATATGTGCTGCGAAGAGTGATATCCGGCGTGATCCGATAAGTCAGACCAGCAGAATAGGTGGTGCTTTTTGTGCCCTTGAGATCATTTGCCTGTAATTGAAGTTCAATATTTGCCCTATCTTCGGGTAACAGGTAATATGCGCTCCGGGCTAAATAAGCATAAGCCGGATCACCGTCATATGATCCATGCAGCAGATCCGCTTTTATGTCAAAATTCAGATATCGTAGCCCAAGATCGAAACCACCGAGGTGAAGCGGGTGTTTTTTGTTGTTGTGCATCACAGTGTAGCCCATGCTTTTGAGGACATTTCCCGTGGCAGCCGAAAGGCCTATGGTGGCATTATTGCGGGAATAATCTCCCCAACCCATCCTGGCAGCCAGCAGGTAGTTTTCTCCCAGATACAAGGGCATACCGGATCCGGTTCCGGCAGAAAGGTCCATATTCCACCACCCACCATCATGCTTAAGTCCTGCACCCCAATCCCGGTCAAAGTTCAATCCGCTCATGGTGTTGTCTGCAAGCAGAAGAGCATGATTGTCCAGATAGGAGTTTAAGCCGATGGCTGTTTTGTTGTGGCCAATCCATAAATCTGACACAGGTGTCTTCCAGTTTATAAAAGCATTGTAAACCTGAGGCTGAACCTTGTTGGGTTCAGATTCGTCATATGCAAGCCGGATCTGGAGAGACATATATCCCAAATCTGTGGACTTTGCTCTGATTCTGCCCAGATAATCTATACCCAGCGAGGGTTTTTGCATGGCGTCGTGAGGATGATGTGAATATGCCTGCCAGCTTGAGGGGGGGTCTGTATATGACAGAACCCCCTGAGCCTCAAAGAAGAGGATATTGCTTTGTGCGTTGACGGCATATGGAGCATAGGCAAGCAGCAGCGTCAAAAGCAATGGCACAAACCGGAGACCGGTTAGAGTGTAATACCTCATGGCGGCATCCCTATTTGATGTCCAGTTTTACATAGGCATTTGCAAAGCGATTGTTGCCTTTGGAAAACTTCAGCTCAATTTCCCAGTCACCCAGCATCATAAAGTATACTGGGATGACGTATTGACCTTTTTTGTTCAGTTTCATGGCTTTATCTCCAGTATCGTGAGAACCCTTCATGGATGGCATATAAGCATCGGCTGTAAGGATAAGATTATCCACGCGTTTCTTGTCTTTATCAAATACATTTACCAATAGGATATAGGTGCCGATTTTGGGGCGTTTGTTCCATTCGTAGGTCACATAGTGTTCCCTGTCAATCCAGTGCGCCTTTTTGGGACCGGGAATGATGGATTTTGGATTCTGGACGCTATTGTTTGTGGTTTGGGCTTGCGTACGGGAGGTGCACGATCCACAGTGTTGAGCGGCAAGGGTCAGGGCTATCCAGGCGATGGCGGTGAGTAGGATGATTTTTTTCATTTGTGATTCCTTTTTATTTTGTCATTCGGGCGATGGTTTTTTTTAGTTCGTCCAGCACTTCTGAGGAGCCGGATCGGATCTGTTCCAGCACGCATGAATTCAGATGTGCTTCAAACAGCTCCTTAGATACAGACGCCAATGCTCTGCGGGTGGCGGCAATCTGGGTCACAATATCATCACAATACACATCCCCGGCGAGCATCTTTTGTATTCCTCTCACCTGGCCTTCAATCCTTTTCAAGCGGTTATGCAATTTTTGCTTGAAGACATCAGTATGATGTGCCTTGCGACGCTGGGACTCATTATGTTCCATATGGTTCTCCTTCATACCCCATGGGGGTATATGACAGGATAACGCAAATAGTGTTCCATGCAAGGACTTTTTTTGTGGAAGAGCGTTTAACATACTGGAATCTCAAAATATCGGGAACGTGAAAATAACATACTGTCTCTCCATTCCAGCGCAGCCCCTTATGACATCGGATTATGTCTGGCAGATGGTTTGCATATAGCAGTAATGTCAATCGCTGTGAATTGTTCACCCGTCTCGAGAAGGACCAGATTCCAGCTGACTGTGTTTCCGCCTGGGTTCTTCCTGCTCCATAACCTTAGTATAACCTTACGGTCGTAAGGTTATACTAAGGTTATCAAGCAAGGAGGACAAATAGCTTGCCAAGAGATCGTTGCCGCCTATCATATCTGTAAAAAAACACATGCCCGAGCGGATCAAGGGGCTTGCTCAGGAGAATCGTCGGTTGAAGATGACGGCTTGGAGCAAGGGCACCGGCTGGTTCGGTCACGAAGGAGAATACAATGGCCACCACCAAACTGAAAGGACATGAGATCCAAACCCGGGGACCGCTGCCGGAGAATGGGAATCCGGCGCCGGATTTTACCCTGACCGGAGCCAACCTGCAAGATAAAACACTCCAGGATTATCGGGGCAGGAAACTGCTCCTGAACGTATTTCCGAGCATTGATACGGCAGTATGTGCGATGAGTGTGCGCCGCTTCAATCAAGCGGCAGCGGAACTGGATAGCACCGCCGTTCTGTGTATCTCGCGGGATCTGCCCTTTGCTCTGAGCCGTTTTTGTGCGGCGGAAGGGATCGAGAATGTGGAAACGCTATCCGAGATGCGCGATCGTCGATTTGGCTCGGACTATGGATTGGAGATGATCGACGGCGTCCTTGCCGGCCTATTGGCACGGGCGGTCATAGTGATCGACGCCGCCGGACTCGTCCAATACACGGAATTGGTTCCCGAGATCGGGATGGAACCGGACTATGACCAAGCTTTGTCGGCTCTGAGTCAGTAATCACGCTTTAAGCGTCTGGCGATACGGTAGTTATGAATAACCACGAGCAGGAAGATGAGATTGGCGACACTGAGGATGACGTTGAGGTTGAAGGCCTCCCAAGCGGCATAAAACCCGGTCGCCATTACCATCAGTGACAGCAGCAGGGTCTTGAATACAATGATCCCGCGCGGTAGTTTTAACTTGCGAAACACCCAGCGGGCTACGGGATTGCGTTCCCGGTGATAATGCTGCTTACCGGTCACCAGCCAGGTGGAATGGGCGTCCAAAACGTTTAACACCAGAAAAACCGCTGATAGGATCAAAGTGATCAGCGGTTTTTGCATAAAGCAGATCAATGCAGCGATCATCAGCGATCCGCGAGGTCAATTGATGACCGCGAACTTTCCTCTTTTATACTCTCCGCCCATCTCCAGAATATAAAAATAGATCCCGGAGGATACCCTGCGATCATTCATATTTCTGAGGTTCCAGCGGAAAACGGGATTGTGGGTAACTGGCGTGATCGGTGCGATATTACTTTTCCAGACAATATCGCCGGAGGCGTTGTAGATGGCGATGCTGCCCTTCTTATGCTGCGGGAGGTTCAAAATACCGATCCAGGCATTATCGGCACTGCGCACCGGATTGGGATAGAGGATCACGGCATCGAGATTGGTAACGGGTGGCAGGGCAAAAGTGGCAAGATTGTTTTGGCGTGAAATCACATTGCCCGCCAGATCGGTCACATTGGAGATGGTGACGTAGTATAACTGGTTGGAATACCGGATGGCGTTTCTCAATCTTAGCTGGATGATATTGTCATGCACACTGATGGCCATGATGCGATTGTCCGGATCATTGTGCGGAGGGGTGAAAACGTAATTAGACAGGGCAAGTGCGCTACCGGCGGCGATATCCTCGCTCATGACGATATCCACCGTCCTTTTGTCGGCGTTAACGATGGTTTCCACTACCTCCGGTGGGAGCCAATCCTGGACATAGTAAAATTGATACTGCCAGACCTCCGGTTCGACACCTGTGGCGCCGACGATATTTTGCGTGGTGAGAACGAATGGTTCGGTCGTCTCCGGAAACTGGTTGCGGAATCTGAGTTGCATCCCAAATTGCATCATGGTGGCATTGACCGAGTGCGGATTTCCCAAGCCGTGGCTTACGTGATAGTATCCGGGATTGAGATTGGCGGATGCCATCTGCTGGTCAAAAAGGATCCTCATTTCATTGCTGCTGATCATTGTGATCTCGGTGATGTGTGGACGCGGATTGGGGATAACGCTATGCCATAGCGTTGGCTGGCTTTCCGGTGGCTGATACATGGAATTGACTGCCGTCAATCGATATTGATAGGTCCTACCGGCAGATAGGGTGGTATCGATAAAAGCGTTGCTTGTAATGCCGGTAAAACTAATGATACTACCATCTTCATCCTTGCGGTAGATATTGTAGTGGTCAGAATTGTTTCCGATCCAGGTAAGTCGGGCAGAATATTCGTTCAAGGGTTTGACCAGCAGGTTTGCCGGGGTAGGCGGAGCCGTGTAGGCATCCATCTGAGTCCATTCCGTGGCATATAGCGAATCGGTCTCCGTCTTGTAATTGGTCAAAAAATGACTCCGGTGAGCGGCATCGCGCCAGGCGGCGATCTGGTATGTATTGGAACTGGATCCATGCCACACCGGCACAAACTGGTTGTTGATGTATTTGAGAACGTAAAGGTTGGGCGTCAGCGCCAGGATGATCTCGTCCTTGCCATCGCTATCCAGATCAAAGGAATGGACGGCGTTTTGGGACATGTAGTTATTGATCATGATGGAGCCCATTGAAACGTAGGCGTTATTTGATGTGCTGCGGATTCCCTCAAAAAACCAGAAATTGAGGTTGGGATTGAGAATGTCGCGGTAGTAGCCACCGACGAAGAATTCCTGCCGTCCATTTCCGGTATAATCGCCTGCGGTAAGGTAATATAAATTGCCTATGGGCTGCCGCTTTGTCCAAGTCATGGAATGGTTGTTGTGATTAACGATCTCAAAGACCATGACGTCTCCGTCGGTATCGGCAGCAAGGATATCAGGAAAAGCGTCATTATCAAAATTACGGCAAATGATCGATGGGACAAAGGTGTTGCGGAGATTGGTGGGTGTCGTGTTTCGGAGTGTATTGCGGGCTGTGAATGTACCTCCTGCCCGGGTGAAAGCCTGGATCACCCGTTCGGCGGGAAGATTCTTTACCAATAAGACCTCATCCGCTACAGGGCCGGTATAATTGGCAAAAATCCCACCTGAAATACCGGTGGTGTTCCAGATATTCTGCGAAGGATAACTGCCGCCCGCAGGCGTCTCCAGGATGCTGGCAGTATCGGCTTTGAGGATAAGTAGTTCTTTTCCCTGATCATTGGTATTGCCCAGATCCAAAGGCCAGAAGGCATCATTGAATGTATGCTTCAGTATATGTCCATCGGTTGCGGGTTCATAGACATAGACCTGTCCATAACCGGCGACGGGTAAATCCATTGAGACATACTCTATAAGTCCGTTATTGTCAAAGTCATACATCTTGTTTAGCGGGACGCGGGGACTGCCAATAACATTGTGAGTCCAGCCATAAGTAGATACGATCTCATACTGGATATTGATCACGTTATTAATGATGGGTGACGAGTATTCGAGATTGGCGTTGTTGTATGCTTCGATCTGCACCGATACCTGCCCTTGCGGCATCTCCGGCGGCAGCATCCATACTTGAATGCTGTCCCTGGTAACGCTGTAAACCAGAAATTCGGAATTGTCGGCAGCAATCGCCTTGAGCCGCGCATGCACGGGCTCGCTGAATTTGGCTGAGACATAATAACGCAGGTTCTGTCCTTCATAACGGCGGGAACCCTGCACGGATTCGATGATCATGGTGGGATTGGTCGTATTGTAGTGAACTGAACGGTAGTAATTGTAGCGTTTGCCATTCACATTTTCATATTGGATCCGGAGCAGATAGACGCCGTCCTTGAAGTGAGCGGGGACATTAAATCGGGCGATAAGTCCATTAGAGACAGGTTGGTGGAAATAAGTCGGTTCGTTTGAATGGCGTTGCACATCCTTCCAGTCAAGGATGGAAGGAGTGGTTTTGTTGGTGTACATCACTGAATAGCGGAAGAAATCAGCACACCGAACCGTGCCCAGTATATCAAAGTCAGAGGAAATGCCCATGTTATCGAAGGGATAATCCATCGCAACCATAGGAGGATCAAGATTTTCCAGTAGTTTTTTGGTATTCAGAAGCCCATGGCCAAAGTGAATGTCAAAGCCAGGCGCTCCGAGATCATCAGTCGAGGTCAAAAGTCGCGCCCTCACCTCGTCTGGCGTCAGTCCCGGCATTAGTCCATTCAAAAGCGCTACGCTGCCAGTCACATAAGGAGCGGACATCGAAGTGCCTGACATTTCGCTGTAGAGTTCCGTCGGTTCCAGTTTGTAGGCGCTCCAGATCTGTTCTCCGGGCGCAACCAGATCCAGATCGATCCCATAACTGGAAAAACCTGCCAAGTGCTTATAGCGGTTGACCGCACCGACTGAGATCACGGTGGATAACTTGGCAGGATAACTGAGATTTGGACCGGGGTCGTTTCCGGCTGAGCCGACCAAGACGACTCCCTTGTTGTAAGCGTATTCACATGCGTCTGCAATGATGGGTGAGTAATTGGGATCGCCCCAACTCATGTTGATCACGTGACATCCGTTGTCCGCAGCATAAATGATCGCGGCGGCAGCATCGTCATCCTGGAGATAACCAGCGCCCTGGGTAGTTTTAAAACCTGCCCTAAGCGGCATTATCCTTGCATTCCAGTTCACGCCGCTAATGCCGATATTGTTGTTTCCGGCCGCTCCGATGATTCCGGAGACGTGGGTGCCGTGGAAGTTTTCGTCCGTGACGTCATTGTCCTGTACGATAAAGTCGCCCAAAGCCACATCCGCCATTTCCGGCGAATCCACAAAGTCCCAGCCGCACCAATCGTCAATATAGCCATTGCCGTCATCATCGATACCATTATCCGGGGTCTCGTTGGGATTGGTATACAGGTTTGCCGTAATATCAGGATGCTCGCGCAGGATGCCCGAATCCACTACTCCCACGATCACCAAAGGGCTGCCGGTAGTATAGTTCCATGCCTCGGGTATAGAGGATAAATGCAATTGCTGCAATGGGAAAAGCGGGTCGTTGGGGGTCATGCTGTGGAAGGTGCTAAGGCCAATGGGTTGGATGTATTCGATGCCTTCAAATCTGTATCCGCCGCTGCGTACGACAACCCAGTCCGGTTCTTGAACCAGGTCCACCTGATAATACTGCTCCAGATGCATCCCTCGAATGAGACGGATATTATCGGCTCCCAATTGGTCAAGGAAACTATCAAACTGGGTCAGTCCAGTACGGCTGCGGGTTGGCTGAATGACCCGGGAGGTCTTGAAGATCAATTGGTTGGGAGTGACCGAGTGGGTTCTAACTTGATCACCGATAAAGGCATGCGCGCTGCCCGTGATCAATGTCAATAGCATGATTGCAATGACAGCAGGCAGCACGATGATGTTTGTTGAACGCATGAAATCCTCAAAAAGAATAGGTTATGCCAAGAAAGTGGGTATCGTTCAATTGACTGGTGAATGGGGACCAGCCGTAATCCACCGTAATCCCCCGCCATTGGATGCCAAAACCGGCTGTGACGTTTTCGGCATCATAATTTATCTTGTATCCGGCACGTAGAAAGAGTATCGAATTAAGGTCGATCTCGGTATTCACCGCGCCCTTCCAGTTATCGTCCACGGCTTTGGTCACGCTGCCCTCAAATATGATGCGGTTTTGATCCATCTCAAATCCTTTGCTGATGTCGATTGCCATCGTGGCAGGCAGTTTCATCCGCTCCTCATTCATCCTTGAGGAAATGCCGAGATTGGTTACTGCCAGCGAGATGCGGCTATCCACGAACGGGGGCAGAAAAGTGTATCCCAGATCCATGACCGCGCCATAGGCAGAAGCAGTATTGATCTTTTCGTATATCAAGCCGCCATTGATCCCCAGATAATGAGTGGGACTAATGCGGTGTCCATAGTTGGCGATCATAGCCAGATCAATCGGACGATAGTAACCGATAAGCGCTGCATTATCATCACGGATCTCGATCTCGCCGTAATCCAGATTCCGGTAAAGCAAGCCAAAATGATTGCGGCGGTTGGAATTGGAATAGGCGATGGTGGTAAAGCGGGTGTCATCCAGCCACATGGCATGGCTGACCGTCACCGCCGTATTTGCCTCCACGGTGGGCATTGCCGGTTGCAAGGCAAAGGCGGCGTGGTTACCATTACTAAAAGCTCCTCTGCCACCCAGAGCCATACTAACCGGATTGACCGGCATTTGCAGGAAGGCAAAACCATATTTGCCGGAATCTTCGTGGACTTCAGCCCCAAGCGTCATTCCCGTGATCAGGATGACGGCAATAATCAAGCAGGATCTCATTTTTCCTCCACTTTGGTGACCCAAGGTTACTTTTCGATTGCAAATTTGTAGCGCACTGATTCGCCGCTACCGGAAATCACTGCGATATAGACACCACTGCTGAGTTTTTCCAGCGGCAGGTCGATAACATCTCGGTTGCGCAGATATGCCTGGCATCTGCCTTTTTGGGTATAGACCAGTTTTCCGCTGATATCAAAGATCCTGATGAGGATATCGGTATCACGGCTGGTCATTACTTGCAGGGTCATCTGACGCCGGTACATGGGCTTGTAAGGATTGGGGAAGACAAAGACCTCACCGGGAACGAAGATGCGCGTGGAAGCATACTGATTGTTGAGGTCATCCCTGCCCCGAAAGGCAGTTCGCCGCAGGTTTCCAAATTCCGTGAACCATTGTCCGTTGATAGCGTTCATAGTGGCATTGGGCAGATACTTGCGATAGATCTTGCCATTATCCGAGGAATAATACAAATATATCCTGTTATCCGTGTCCTTTCCCATGAACGGCAGCGTCCGGCTACGTTCACCAAACGAGACGGGATAGCCGGTTCGGACTCGGAAATCATCATTCCAGGCGAGCATCCGGTTCTGGGCAAAGGTGCCAATATACTCAATCCTGCCGTCACCATCGAGATCAAGCGCCATCACCGATCCCCCATTGCCGTCAGCAATGCTGTTTTGAACCTTAAGTCCCGCCGGACTCATCAGTTTTCCGGCATAGTCATAGACGGCAAAAGTGCTGTCGCAAGCGACCAATAGATCCAGGGTGCCATTTCGATCCACATCAGCGATAGTCAATGGACTCGTGGTTCTGAAGGGCAGGATCACTGGATAGCCCTCAACTTGATTGCGTTGATTGTCCAGCATAATGATGCTATGCGGCGTCTGGATGATCGTCTCCGAGTAAAATCCCCCCGGAGTGACCGGTGCCCGATAGATGCCAATGATCAGCGAATCAGCGCTTACGGGAAGCGGCAGTTCATTGTAAGTGCCCATTTGAAGATCATAGGAAAACAGGTCATAGTTGAGCATGGGATTGACATGTAATCCATAAAGGGACCCGTTTTCCCAGACGAGGTTGCTACGAATACGCCTGTTCATCTCGATCCGTTCAGCAATCGTCTGGCTTTGTTTATTCATGAGAATGATCTCGCTGCGCCAGTCATCCGTCTTATTCAAAGGCAGGGCAATCACTTCTCCACAGTCCATGGGAGCTGCAGCCCAAGTACGATTGATCAGCGTGAGTGCATAGCCGGAATTATTATGCCGCAGGCGGTAGAGTCGGATCGCATTCTGATTTTGCAGCGGGAGATAGAATGTCCCGCCGTCCCACACGTAATGGACAGTCATCGAATCCAGTTCCAGAGGGTATCCCGGCATCAGCAGTTCGTTTTTCCAGATATAGATCTGTCCATCCGGCTGAGCATAAAAGATCTCGTGTTCGCCATCACCGGTAAAATCCACCGCACATCCCGCAAAGGGATTGATGCCGGTGTAACCGGTATCCAGCTTCCAGTCGAAGCGCACCGAAAAGGACATCTGATTGCCCGATACGCTGATATCATAGATCTCCAGAGGAATACCGCCATAATAGCTCTCCGCCGTGGGCAGCCGGAGCAGTCCGTTATGCGTCTGATTGCCGAAGTAGTCATTATTTCCAGCCCGGAATGAATCGTATGGTCCGCCATACTTGTAATAGTCAAATACCGCCGTATCAAGGTGTTGGATGCCGTCTGCCTCTTCTAGGTCAACCCCTTTGTGGGCGGCATTGCCATTGGCGGTATTCTTGTCGAAGTTGGGATCAAAATTCGCCTCGATCACGTTCTCATCGATATGCCAGATCAGCATCCCGGATCCCTCGGTCGGATGATTTTCTCCCGGTAGCAGCGGACCGCCCAGCCCCGGCAGGAAGAAATCCCACTCACATCCCTGATACCGGTTTTTCATAAAATTAAAGAACGGCCGCAAAGGCGCATCGTCATAATAGTCCTGCTCGCCTTCCGGCAGGAGTTTGAAAGTGAAACTGGGCATATTGTTATAGGGATCCAAACTGCCATCCGGATTCTGTTGCCGGTTCTCGACCAGGAAATATTCGCGGGCGGAGATCGGGACTTTATACAATCTTAGCGCACCTGGCGTCCGATCCAGAAAGTGATTTACCGTCAGACCGGCCGTATCATAACTGATCACCAGCGGCTGCTCCCACCCCAGATAATACCGACACCAAGCACTAAGTTGAGCCGGGACGTAGCCATTGGCGTTCCAAACGCCGGTTCCCATCAGTCCCCAATTCCCGATCCCTTGCGACCGTCCGTTGGCAGAAAAGTTATCAAAGAGCGTAGGTAGCCCGATCAGGTGGCCAAATTGATGCGTCAATACTCCATAAATGCTGAATAGATAGACGCTTGCATCCGGCGTACCTTCCGGCGGGAAATAATCCTGATATTCGCTTTCCGGTACCAGGACGATATTCTTGAGAACCGCCCCATCCGGGCTCACCAACCCTGGATAGTCGTCATTATCAGGATCAAAAGCCGCTTGCAGGTCTTTGCGGGTAATAAAGGTTGACCATATCTGCTCGCGCCTGATCCCGCTGATATCGGATTCCTGTCCGGGACCGGCATGAAAGACGATCAAACCCCCATACTGATTGAAATTGATCTCGGGATCAGCCAGCACCACCAGATCCGCGATCATCTCCTCCACCCGGGCATCTATGGTTTCGCTGGTATCCCCACCATAATATCCCATCGGCCGGGATAGGGTGTAAACCGTTTGGGGCAGGTAATAATTGAGAGAGTATTGCCCGTGCGAGGCATCGAAGAAGAAATCGCACAGATGCAACATCCAGCGGTCAAAGAAGGCATGATCGTGGGCCAGATAATCCGGATAGACCGGGGTGGACTGGAAATGCACGTCGCTGAACTGCACGCGCAGGACGAGGATATTATTGGGGATGCTACGCATCTGTTTTAAGTCAAACGGAGCGGTTCTTTCGATCTGTGTCCGTTTTAATTGCGCCGGCGGATCCTGATACATCGGATGAGGCGGAACCATGCCGCCCAGCGCGGTCAGCAGCATGAGCAGCGCCAGCAACATGACGCTCCGCCGATTGATCTGTCCATTTATCCACTTCATCTGCATTTCCTTCTTGGGTCTATCTCACCGGTTATCTTTCAGAGCCGGATTTGTACCTTACGCCAGAAAAACATATCCCCATGAGCAGTCAATTCATTTTTTGCCGATAAAGAAACGCTCGTCCCCCGATCACTGTCACCGCGTGGAAAACGAGCGTATAATATCAAGCGTTTATGATTACTTACAGGTTTTTGCCGGCGAATACGTCTGCCTCGTTACATTTACAGACCTTGGCATTCTCCTGGTTAGGCGACCATCCGGTCTGTCCCTTTTTATTTTTGACGAGTTTGATTCTTTTGATCTCGGTATTGCATACCGGACAGATCACCTTACCTTCGGTGGAACTGTCGTGTGCCAGTTTGGCGGCGAAACTCTTGACTTTTCCCATGGTATCCTCTTTATGTCTTTGTTATCCTATGCGCGTTCGATGTATTCGCTGGAGCGGGTGTCGATCTTTATCCGGTCGCCCGTTTCGACGAAAAAGGGCACGGTCAAGCGCAGACCGGTCTCGGTAAAGGCATATTTGCCGCCACCGGAGGCGGTATTGCCTTTGACGTTTGGTTCGCATTCTGCGATCGTCTGGATGACGGTGGTGGGCAATTCGATCCCCAATACTTCACCACTGGCATGCGCCAAAACCATCACTTCCATATTCTCCATCATCAGTTTTTCCATCTCGCCCACCAGCGCTTTGTCCACATTGATCTGTTCATAATTTTCCAGATCCATCAGGACAAAGAAATCGCCGTCACGATACAGATACTCCTTTTTGGTTCGTTCGACGCGAACCTCATTAAAACTGTCGCTATCCCGGAAGGTATTTTCCAGGACTTTGCCCGTCTTGACGTTCTTGAGTTTGGTGCGGGTAAAGGCAGATCCCTTACCCGGCTTGACATGCAAAAACTCAACGATCTCATAGAGACCTTCCTTGAATTCTATGATCATTCCGTTACGGATATCAGCCATTGTAGCCATATATTTCCTCTGTCTTTTCTGCTTATGAGACCACAAATTCGGAAGCCACAATTCTTGCAAGAATAAAATCATCCCGCCTAATGAATCTTTGGCTATTCTGCCGTGATTCGGCACAAGGATCGAGCCCAGGGACAGAATCCTTAGCTCCACTTTCGATCCAAAATCGTTCCGAGATCATCCCGAGTACTCGGCAGGATCTCGGGAGATGCATGA